>DUAA01000305.1 GCA_012961055.1 Nitrospinaceae bacterium | reverse complement strand
AGGTACCCTTGCTATTTCCGATAAAGATGGTTCCATCCCTCATCATCAAGGCGCTTTGGAAAAACTGGGTCAAGTTCCATTTTTCTCACCCTCTACCATTCCTGAATCCAATTCGAGGCTATCGGTTCCTGTCTCCCGACATCCAGCAGACCGGGTTCTGCGGCAACAATGCTTCCAATGTCATCTGGACTCGCCACCCGGCAAAGGTCAATATCGTTCTCAGGGATGTGCCGCCTGTCATTTTGAATATTCTTCCAGTGGCCTCTATGAAGGCAACGATCCCACAATTTCCCATACTGAACCAGGGCATGCCCGTTTCCATAAAATTCGTGCTATTCCTTCACGCTCCACCTGCGTCCAATGCCATCGCAGTTTTGAGATGCAAACTCTAGATTTTCCCCCCTCGGAAATCCAGGGAGCCCTTCAATCAGAAGAAATGGTAGATGCTATTCCTATCCCCATCACAAAACTGGAGATCACCCATAACGAAACGGACGATGTGTCATCCACCGTTCAAGCCGTAGCAGCAGAAAACGAAATAAGCGGCCAGAATAAAAAATCCGCATCCGTTGATCCGGCTGTAGAACCTCCCATTTTTGTAGGAAAAGGACAGGTCAAGAAAGACGTGCATACAACGATAGGAATGGATTGCACCGATTGCCATACCCAATTTGATATCATGGGAGATGGTAATCTATATTCCAAACAACATGAAGCGGTAGAAATCAGGTGCGAGACCTGTCACGGAGATAGCAGTTCATATCCTCATGTTTCACAGATCACAGACCCCAACGATTCGGCTATTCGGGTCAGTAAACATTATAAGAAGGGTTCTAACAAGGTTGGAGACTGGATGGCCGTTTCTTCACGCAACAGGAAGATGACCAATGTAAAAGTTCAAAATGGTCGCATGGTCACCATCGGCAAACAAACGGGATGGGTCCATGAAATACCGTTGGTCAAAGATTCTCTTGAAGCCCATTCCATTCCTCAACACCAGTCTCGCTTAGAATGTTCAGCTTGTCACGCACGCTGGGTCGTACGCTGTCCAGGGTGTCACCAAAGTTTCACTTCGGGTCAGGATCTAACATCCATCTCGCATTCTATGGATATCGGAGAGCCAGGCTTAATGATAGGGCCTCGCGGTAAGGTAGCTCCCATGCTGATCCAACCAAAGAGACACCTGACTGTTCTCGACGAAAGGGAAAACGTAGTCCCTGTTCTAAGATCAATGGGAGAGGTACGTGGTCATTATCGCCAATGGGCCTTCACCAATCCTCATGGTACCTCAGGATCTAATCTGGCCTATGCGCTCAACCCACACTCTATTCAAAAACAGGTTCGTTCTTGCACCAGTTGCCATTTGTCTTCTAAAGCTTTAGGGTTAGGAGAAGGCGACCTCAAGATAGGGAAAAATTCCACGGGAAAAAATGATATTATAGTACCCTTGAACCGTTCAGATATAATGCGGCAGGCCTCCAAATTTGAACCGCAAGCCAAAGTATCCATGCGAGGGGAATCTCTTTCAGGGACCCATCAGCTAAAAGCCAGGACCTTTAACCAAAAAGAAATAAACAGAA
>DUAA01000304.1 GCA_012961055.1 Nitrospinaceae bacterium | reverse complement strand
ATTACTTGAGAAATGAACGGATGCGTTCATCCAATGCGTTTTGATCTTTGGTAAATGATTGCAATGCTGATTGTGTCATTAAGTCATCCACGGCAATGGATTCGGGCCAGGCATTCAAGTCTGGAATTTTTCCCTGTTCTTGAATTTTGTTTAAGTCGTCATCACTGAAAGGGTGAAATAGATTAACTCCCTGTGCGCGGGAAAATTCAGCTAATTCATTCCCCTTCATGGAATCCAGTTCAGACTTTGATATAAGAACATCCACAAAACTTTTAAACTCTTCGGTCAATTTCCAAAGCTCAGAGAACCGCGTATAATACTGAGGATCAATGCCAGGTTCAATAGCATCATCAATATGAGAAACTACTTGTTCTGGAATTTTTCCGGACTCTTGGTACTCTTTCATTGACTTAGGTGGAATGGTCAAAACATCTAATCCCGCAAGAAAAGCTACTTGGTCTCCGTTCCTTATACTAGCAGCGATTAATCGCGATTCCATACTGTTGTCGTTCTCACGCGCAGATCGCAATGCCTGCTGAGTAGCCAAAGTAACTTTTTCGCCTACCAATTCTCCTGTTCCAGCTTTATGGTTCATAACCACTTGGTTTAACCTACCCAGAAACACATTTACAAAATCAGGGTTGGCCAAGCGCGCCGCCAAATAATTTTGACGGACCGAAAATCCCAACGTAAAATTAATGGGAACACCTTCCTTCCTCAAAATACGGACCGCCAAATATCCTTCAGGAGTTAAGGGTACTTTCACAGTAAAGTACTCAGGACACACATTATAATACCGGCGTCCATAATGCAGGGTACGCTCTATACTTCTTGATATGGCAGGGTGCAACTCGACACTAACTTTCACCTTGAATGCCTGAACAAGGCGAAGGGCAATCTTACAATTAATGACAAACCCAACTTCCAAGATCATTTCATCTTCAGGCAAATCCAGTCCTTCCTGCTTGATTTTATCAATAGTGTCTTTAATGACCTGGTCCATGACCCCACTTTGGACTACCTGATTTGCTAGAGTATTGTTAGTAGTCAAAGCCGTGAGTTCGTCCTTCCATATTTCTTGGGCTTTTTCCAATTCTCCAGTATCAATCCAAACCTCAGTTCCGAGAGCCTTCAACCTAGCGAGTAGTGGATCAGATTCATTTCGGGGGACTTCTCCTTCAATTTTTTCAAAAGCAAGCCCATGTAAAATTTCATCCAGCTTTTGGCTCATAGTAGCCATCTTTTTATCCTTTCTAAATTCCGGGTTTACCCAAAAGTTTGAACATATTTTTTTTGTAAAACTCCACCCCTGGCTGGTCAAAAGGGTTTACCCCATTCAAGGTACCGGTCATTGCCACTGCTCTCTCAAAAAAATAAAAAATTTGACCGAGTGAATATGGCGAGCGATCTTTGATTTTAAGGGTCATATTCGGGACACCTCCCTCTTTATGAGCCTTTGCAGTTCCCATCCATGCTTTTTCATTTACCATATCCAACGTTTTACCGGCAAGGTAGTTCAAATCGTCTACATCATTTTGAAAGGCAGGTATTTTTAGTTGCCGCCGGGATACCTCCAAAGTAAAAAA
>DUAA01000303.1 GCA_012961055.1 Nitrospinaceae bacterium | reverse complement strand
GACATTTTAGAGCAATGCTTTCACGATAAGTTCCGTGGTTATAATAAGCAAGAGGTGGATACATTCCTTCACCTTATAGCCGATGACTTCAAATCCATGGCTGAGGAAACTCAGGAGCTCAGACAAAATTTGGATACCATTTCTCTACAAGAACTGGAAACAAGAATTACTCCTGAGGTGGAAGAGGAATTACAAAACCTTCGTAAAAAGCTGGAGGAAAAGGATCTGCTGATCGAGAAGATGAAAAAAGTAGAAGAAGGTCGGCCAAACGAAAATAGTCAATTTTCACAACTGACTCCTGAGGTTTTGAAGGAAAAAACGAAAACAATCATAAACACCGCAAAGCAATATGCAAAACAACATAAGTTCAATGCTGAAAAGGAGTTAGACTCACTCAAGATAGATATCGAAAAGCTACAAAAACAAAAGCAACAGCTAATGGATAATATCCGAACTACAGCAGTAAAGCATTTAAACAAATTTAAAGCGGGGACCTAAAACGGCAATGCCGGAATCTAAAATTAAGATCAATCCCTGCGATAATGGAATCCGGTTTTCAGTTGTTGTTCAACCCCGATCATCTAAAAACGAAATTTCGGGAATCCATAATAACTCCTTAAAAATCCGACTGACCTCACCACCTGTTGACGGAGCCGCTAACAAAACCTGTGTCAAATTCCTAGCTAAATGGCTGGGACTAAGTCCCTCCAGAGTCCGTATTGTTTCGGGATTCAGCAGTAAAAATAAAATGTTGGAGATTAATGGCATGAACGAATCCGTTTTTCGGGGTAAGCTAACCGCAAAAATTCCCAGTCTATCTAAATCATCCTTGGATAATTCGGGGTTCAATATCATTAATATTTGTAATTCCTAATAAAATAAAATTTTATTGATTTACGCATCCTAAAGAAATTTCATCATGATAAAAACCATAGAGTATGTAAACGGAGTGGTGAGAATGATCGATCAAACCCGCCTTCCGACAGAAAAAGTATTTGTTGATTGTAAAACCATAGAAGAAGTTGGAGAAGCCATCAAAACCATGGTCATCCGAGGTGCACCAGCTATTGGCGTCGCAGCAGCTATGGGAGTCAGCCTGGGAGCCGACACGATTGCCGCTTCTAACTTCGATGCTTTTTTCAAACGAATGGAACAACAGTGCGACCTGCTCGGAAAATCTCGACCAACCGCTGTGAATCTTTCATGGGCTATCAACAGGATGAAGCAAGTCGCAAGAGATGCCAAAAATCTTTCTATCCCTGAATTGAAAGCCCGGCTGAAAGAAGAGGCCCTCACCATCCGGACAGAAGATATAAGCATCAACCAGTCGATGGGCAAGCATGGGCAGACACTAGTTAAGGATGGGAATGTCATTTTGACCCATTGTAATGCCGGTGCCCTAGCAACAGCAGGGTTTGGAACCGCGCTGGGAGTTGTACGAGCATCGGTTAATGCTGGGAAAAATATCCGAGTTCTGGCTAACGAAACACGACCTTTTCTGCAAGGAGCTAGGCTGACCGCCTGGGAGCTCAAGGAAGACAATATTCCCGTCAAGCTAATCACCGATAGCATGTGCGGTTTCTTTATGAAAAAAGGAGAAGTTGATCTAATTGTTGTAGGAGCTGACCGTATTGCAGGAAATGGGGATGTCGCCAACAAAATAGGCACCTATATGGTTGCGGTGCTCGCCAAGGAAAATAATATTCCGTTTTATGTTGCGGCACCCGTCTCGACCTTGGATCTTTCTCTCTGTTCCGGCGATAAAATTCCTATTGAAGAGCGCACGGCAGAAGAAGTGGTGAACATCAATAGCAAAAGGATTGCACCCGAGGGAATAGAGGTGGCGCATCCCGCATTCGATATCACCCCAAATAATCTGGTAACCGCAATCATCACCGAAAAGGGGATCGCGCGCGCTCCCTTCACCGAGTCACTCAAGGCAATAGTAAATAAAAAATGAAGGCTATGATCCTGGCGGCTGGCTTCGGCACACGTCTTAAGCCAATGACCCATAATCTCCCCAAACCCATGTTCCCGGTACTAAACCGGCCCCTTTTAGAACACGCACTAATTTTTTTAAAAACCCAAGGCATTCAAGATATCATCGTTAATGTGCATCACCTTCCCGATAAGATTGTTGAACATTTCGGCGATGGGTCTAAATTTGGAGTGCGTTTGAAAATTTCACACGAAGATGAAATTTTAGGAACCGCTGGGGGACTCAAAAAAGCTCAACCCTTTCTTGATGAAGAAATATTTTTAGTGATCAACAGTGATGTGCTTTCAAATATCGATCTGAAACAGGTGGTCAGTTTTCATAAAGAAAAAAAATCCTGCTTGACACTAGTGGTTCGACAGGATGCCCAGCCAGAAAAATATAAACCTATCGAATTGGCTGATGATGGTCGTATCACTAGGTTTGTGGATGCCTCCATTGAATATCTCCCCACAAGAACCCAACGTGTCATGTTTACCGGAATCCAGATCATGGGGCCAGAAATATTTTCCCGCATCCCCGAAGGTAAATTTTTTGGTACCACAGAAGACGTGTTCCCAAAAATGATCGAAGACAATCTCCCCGTCTATGGATACCTACACAATGAATACTGGATCGACATGGGCACCCGGGAAACGTATATCCAGGCACAGGCCGACGCACTCGATGGAAAGTTGTCATTAAAGGCTTTATCATCAAGAAACCCCGAAGGGCCTCTGATAGTTCCACCGGTTCATATAGGAAAGGACTGCGAAATCTCCAATGATGCGCAGGTAGGTCCCTATGCGGTATTAGGAACTGGATGTCGAGTTCGTTCCGGTGCAGTGGTGGAAAACTCCATCCTTTGGGAAGGCGCCACAATCAGTTCCGATGCCACCGTGCAAAACTCCATTGTTGGAGCGGGAGTCACCCTTGGTTCAGGGAAAGAAGTAAAAGACAGCTTACTATCCTCGCTATGACATACTGAGAAGACATCCAACTCCTGACCAGTGAAGATGTGGGTGAACTACAAAAAAGGTCCCGTCGGCTCGGATTAATTCTCACTCACGTCAACTCATAATTTTCTACTAGAGAATTTTGTGGTTACTCAAGGTCATAGTGCAAACGGAGATTGCACCCTCTTCGCAGTTGATGATACGGCGCTTCTCAGGAAGGTCAGCTTTACCTACTCGTGTGTACTCGTCGGTATAACTTTCCACATCTTTCAGCCCTTTGGTTTCCGGGTTGAAATAGAACACCGAATACTTATGCGTCAGGTATTTATCGTCCTGCGTTTTTCGACTTTCTTCAATATTGATAGAAAAAGAAAAACGCGGAGTCTGCCGGTTGATCTGTTGAATTCGGCCATCCTTAATCCGGTAAAACGAACTCATACCGTCTCCGCCCATGATGAGCTTTCTTCCCAACGGATGTGTGCCGTCGTCACCAAACCTCAGCTTATACTTTCCATCCGACTCTTCAAAAGAACGTGGGCCTCTGTGCATAGCTATGGAAGCCAGGTTTTCTGTGAGAAAGCCTTTGGCTTTTTCATCAGTAATATCAGTCTCGATTTCTTTTGGCCCTTTAACCGTCACGGTACCTTTATGTTCAATACCATTAATATTTGCTATCGCATCTGCGGTGAAGCCTCCGAACTCCGCCGGCCACCTTGCTGTGTTTGAAAAAACTTCCTGCATTGCTGTTCGTGCTTCAGCATCATCTTCCAACTCAGTTTCTACATCTTTTTCCTTATTATAGGTTGCCATGCAAAACCTCCTTATAAAACATAAAGAGTCCAGCTCACGTACTTAAGCTGGACTTTGTTTGTAATTTCAACTTGGACAAGCAGGATTATACCTTACTTTACCGCTACACTTATATCAGGAATGCCTTTTTTTTGCAAAAGTCCCATGACCTGAATCACATCGCCATAAGGAAGGGACTTATCGGCTCGAATGATAGCGCTTTGTTTTTTGCCCTTGAAATCTATTTTTGCGAGAGTCGTTTCTAGTCCCAGAAGGGTTAACAGTTCCCCCCCCAAATAGATTTTATTGTCTTTTGACATTTCAATCTGGAGGCTAATTTTTTTTTCATCGACAACAGAAGACTTGGAAGAGGGAAGGTTGATATCCATGCTCCTACTAAAATCCACAAACACCGTAGACACCATGAAGAAAATAATAAGCAGGAATATCACATCAATCATGGGTGTCATATCCAAGGCAAAATTATCTTCTTCTTCTTTCCGAAATCGCATCTTTTAAGGCAAGTCTTTTTCAAACATGAAAGGTACGCCGTGCATGGTCAATTGCCTACAGTGGAGGTTATCTTAGATTTTTCTCTATGGGATCCCGAAACCACAGATTTAGGCTTTCGAATGCCCTCGTAGGAAAGCTCTTCAACAAGTTGGAATGATATTTCTTCCATCTCAAAAACATAGCGATCAATTTTTCCGCGGAAATAATGATAAAAAGCCAAAGCAGGGATGCCGACCATCATTCCCGCTGCAGTAGTGATCAGCGCTTCAGAAATACCATTTGCAACAAGGCCTGGATTTCCAGTGCCACTGAGAGAAATTACGTTGAAAGCTTTGATCATTCCAAATACCGTTCCCAATAAGCCCATCATGGGTGTGATATTTGCGACTGCACCCAGCACCCTGAGATTAGAGTTCATCAGGGATGCCTCATGCTGTCCCGCACCTTCAATCGCCCTCTCAATTTCATCCAGTTTGCCCCCTACCCGTAACAACCCGACTTTTAAAATTCGCGAAAGCGCATTATCGTGGGAATTGAGCAAACGCAGAGTTTTCTGTATATCCCTCCAATCCCACTGGGAACGAACATTCTGAAGAAAATCTGAGTTGATGATATTTTTTCTTCTCAGATTATAAATCCGTTCTAAGGCAATTCCGAGCATGAGTACAGAAGCAAAAAGAATGGGATACATCATGAACCCACCCTTTTCAAAAATCGGAAGAATTTCCCATGATTCGACAGAGGCTGGATCAGCGGCAAAAGCAGAATGGACTGTATCTGGATACCATCCGACCAATAGACTTAACAACCCAATCTTAATTGCCCGTTCCATGGTGACCATTTTGTTGGTGAGTTTCTCCAACCATAAGATGAGAATATTCTTGAAGTTATAGCACGAAATTTTCTTTATTAGCAAGGAGCTTTAAAGCCCAAAAAAATGATTAAGGTCTTTAAACACAATGTTTTTTAGTATATATTCATAATCAACTTTTCAACTATTAAGCACCCTGAATGTCACCCTTCATTCGATTCTCAAAATTCGGTTCTTTTTTAACTCTGGTATTTGTGGTGACCCTGTTTTCAGGTTGCACAACAACTAAAGAGAAAACTTATAGCGCCAGCCAGTTACTGCAGCAAGGCAAGCGTCTGGCCAAAAAAAAGGACACCGAAGAAGCTAAAACCAAAATCCAGCTGTTACTGGAGGATTATCCGGACAGTAAAGAGCGCACTGCCGCCACCATGTTGCTGGCAGATATTCATTATAGCGGGCAGGAGTACGAAGAGGCGAAATTCCATTATCATAAGTTTATTGAACTTTATCCTGCCCATCAGTTTGTCGACCGGGCACATTTTTATAAAGCGATGACCAGTTTCAAACTGACCGATCTGGCTTCTCGAGATTTAAATCCAGTCAATTCCGCACTGGAAGAATTTGAACACTTTGAACAGGATTTTCCCAAAAGTTCATATATTAAAAAGGTACAGAAAAAAATTAAACAATGCCTTGATATCCTAGCGCAGAACATGTTTGAAATTGGTAAGTTTTATTTCCGCACCGGTTCATATCAATCGGCAATCCTTCGACTCAAGCGCTTTGAAGTGGAATACCCCAACCATTCTTATACGATCGAAGCCGAGTTCTTGTTGGGTGAATCCTATTATCGTGAGCAGAATTATGCAGCAGCCTCTACTTATTTTATAAAAGTTGTTAAAAACTCTCCTCGAAGCGAGTTCGGAAAAGAAGCAAGGCTACGCTTGAAAGCTATGCGCTGAAATCTAGAAACTATGCCAAAGTCCCTCAGAAGCAAAACAGAAAAAACTAAAATCTCCTTGCCTAAAAAGAGAAAGGAGGTCCACCTTGATCCACTTACTCGATACATGAAGGATATCAGTAGAATCAAGATTCTTACGCGTGAAGAAGAAGTTAAATTAGCCACATCTATAAAAGATGGCGACCCAAAAGCCATTCAGGAAATGGTTCGTAGAAATTTAAAATTTGTCGTGTCCGTAGCTAATAAATATCGCGGACTGGGCATTTCACTTCAGGATTTGATTGAAGAAGGAAACATCGGATTGATCCAGGCCGCTAAACGCTTTGATGTTTCCAGAAATGTAAAATTTATTACTTACGCGGTATGGTGGATCAAGCAAGCCATCATGCATTCCCTAGCCGAACAATCAGGCACCGTGAAACTACCTGTCAAGCAAGTCGGAAAAGGCAACATGATCAATAAAAGGGGTCAGCAGATGACTCAAGAGCTATCGCGCGAACCCACCCAGTCCGAAATTGCAAAGAGTTTAGGATTTAAAGATGGAGAAATCAACTCTATCATGCGTGCTTACCGAACTCACTTATCGCTCGATTCCCCTTTAAAAGATGATGAAAATACGTCGTCCTACCTGGATCTTCTGGAAAACCAAGATTCCATTCCCTATGATGATCAACTCATGCAGAAATTTCTTAGCGATAGGGTGGACCAATTACTGGAAGATCTTACAGAAAAAGAATCGAAGATCATCAAAATGCGTTTTGGTTTTTTCGGAGAAATCAGCACACTTGAGGAAATCGGAAATAAAATTAACCTTTCCCGCGAGAGGGTACGACAAATTGAAAAAAGGATAAAACTAAAATTGAAGGCAAAATTGCAAAGCGAATCCTGGATGGATGAATCCGAATGAGACTCCTTAAGACCCGTCATTTATGCTGACTGAAATTTTCATCTTGTGTCTGATATCGTATTTAGTCGGGTCTATTCCATTCGGCGTGGTGTTGGCTCGGGCCCAGGGTGTAGATATCCGCCAACAGGGCAGCGGGAATATCGGTGCTACCAATGTAGCCCGAGTTCTGGGCAAAAAGGCCGGGCTGGTCACATTATTTGGGGATGTATTAAAGGGGCTTCTTGTTGTTTGGTGTACCAGCCAGTTTTACGCAAAACCGATTTTGATCGCCTTGGCAGGGCTCATGGTATTTCTTGGTCATCTGTATTCCATTTTCTTGAAGTTCAAAGGCGGAAAAGGGGTTGCGACCAGTCTGGGCCTGTTTGCCTATATCATGCCCTCGGCCACCCTTGGCGCAGCTACTGTGTTTGCTATCTCCCTATGGATTTCAGGCTTTGTTTCCATGGGTTCCATCATGGCAGCGATCACCCTACCCCTGTTTGCCATTTATTTCAAACTGCCTCTTCCTTATATTTACCTTGCTGTCATAGTCGGCCTATTTACCTTACAAAGGCATTACGGGAATATTCTTCGCATAATCGAAGGAACCGAAGAAGAATTTTTAAAAAAATAGAGTTTGACAATCACGCTTTAGGAAATATAATTGGGCTCGGTATCTACAGCATTCAAATATGCGGGAGTAACTCAGTGGTAGAGTGCAACCTTGCCAAGGTTGAAGTCGAGGGTTCGAACCCCTTCTCCCGCTCCATTTATATTTTTCATCAAATCCAAGCAGGGCACCGTCGCCAAGTGGTAAGGCAGAGGTCTGCAAAATCTCTATCGGCGGTTCGAGTCCGCCCGGTGCCTCCATTTTTTTCTCATTTTCCTCGCAACAATTCTTACAAAAAAAACTACCCCTATTGAATAAATATTTATCGTAAAGTGTATACATTGCCCCTAGAGGAACCCGTCATCGTTAAACCAGGTGTTTATTTGGTTTCAATCATAAAAGGGGCCGGGGAAGATGGGGATGGTTATCTGATTCACCGTTATATCGTTCAGGAACGGTTTGAATACTTGAAAAAGAACAACGCAACAAACACAATACGATATGATTAATACGGTGACCCTGAAGCCTTAACTAGGAATTAATGCTTCTACAAAATTTTCTGGATAGAACTCCTGTAAGTCTTCAGGCTTCTCCCCTACGCCTATAAATCTAATTGGAAGTTTCAAATCCGCTGTAATATTGAACAGCACTCCACCCTTTGCAGTTCCATCAAGCTTAGTCATCACCAACCCATCAACTTTGAGTGCCTCATTAAACAGTCGCGCCTGAGAAATACTATTTTGCCCGATGGTGGCATCAAGAACCAATAAGGTTTCATGCGGAGCTCCCGGTAGAATTTTTCCAATTACCCGCTTAATTTTTTTCAATTCCTCCATCAAATTGGTGTTGGTCTGCAATCGACCAGCGGTATCGATGATGACCAGATCTACCTTACGAGCCACCCCGACTTGTATAGCATCGTAAGCCACCGCAGAAGGATCAGCTCCGCTCTTTTGGCTAATGCATGCTATATCCGACCGTTCCGCCCAAACCTGTAATTGATCAATAGCCGCTGCCCTAAAGGTATCCCCTGCCGCCAGTAATACTTCTTTACCTTCCTGTTTCCAATGCCGGGCCAGTTTTCCTATGGTAGTGGTTTTACCCGAACCATTAACACCCACAACTAAAATCACAAAGGGCTGATGGTCTGAAAACTCGAGAGGTTTTTGGTTTTTTGAAAGGGCATGAACCATGCGCTGTTTTAACTGCGCCAACACTTCTTTATTTTCACGAATCCTGTTCTGGGAAACTTCGCGTTTTAAATCATCCAGAATAAATGCGGTAGCCTGCATACCTACATCCGCAATAAGAAGATTTTCTTCAAGCTCTTTCAGCAACTCTGGTCCAACTTTCGCCTTACCGTGGACAATATTTTCAAAGCCTCCAGCCAGACTAGAACGTGTCTTTGCTAAGCCAGATTTCAGACGGGAAAAAAATCCTGATTTAGGACCATTTTCTGCCGCTGATTCGTTATTCATTCAATTCTCCTATCTTGGGAAATACCAATGTCTTAGAACCCTATAATAATGTGAACGGAGCGGCATCTTGACAAGCTAGCCCCATCTTGTCAAGGTGCCCCCCTAAAGGCAGCTAATTGCGGCAATGTCTTTCAGTCACCAGTAATTCCTAATAAGTCAATCAGGTAGCCATCCAGTAAGGCCTTTATTGTTAAAGCTTTAGTTAATTTCAACCGTCATGAGCTTTAGACTCTTTGCAGAAGGGAACCCTTTCCGGTTCTGGTAAAAG
>DUAA01000302.1 GCA_012961055.1 Nitrospinaceae bacterium | reverse complement strand
AATTTAAACTTCCCTTGAACCGAATAAACATCCTCAAAACTCTTGCTACTCAATAAAACAAGAATGGAGTCTGTGATTTTTTGTAGATTTTCCTCAAACTCAGGATTAACCTCAGGCGAGCTCAACTCCAAAGTTGCGGTTACTTTCAAAAACCTTTTGCCCTCACTACCAGCAAGATTGACAACGAATGGATCCATAGTAAACATCACCCCTAGACCCGGAGGTAACTCTTCTGCCTTCTCACCATCCGTACCTTCTTCTTTCTTAAGTTCTTCAACCGGCTTTTCCTGAAAAAAATTTGTGTAGGCAAAATACCCACCACCTGCTAATGCCAACACACCCACAACGATCAAAATAAGCTTAATTGGTAGCCCTTTTTTCTCTTCTCCTCCTTCCTCGCCCTCTTCTTCCTCAGCTTCTTCAGCCATTTACTCTTCTCCTAACGCAAACTTTATTTTTATTAAAACAATGAATAAAGTAACCTTCACTATGCAGTTATTAATATAAATTTTATTTTACTAATTTTAAAGTCCTCGTCTGAAAATAGTTTCCCTCCTAAAAAAGGAGAACAAACTAGGTTTTACCAAATAAAAATAGCCACAAACTAATCAATCCAAAAAAAATGACTCAAGAGTATGATTTTTATGACTTACCATTCAAAACAAAGCAAAGAGTGTGCCAACACATCCCCAACGAAACAATAAAACTATAAGTCATTGTTTTTTATATACTTAAAACAAAAACCTCATAAAGGCAATCATTTTAAAAAAGTTTGATTATGGCAGCAATGCCACTATTTTGACAATAAGATCATGATTTTCAAATACCTGCTCCTATTTCTTTTCGGACAAGTGCAGCCTTTCCTTCATTTTTCCTCATGAAATTGGGTATCAATTCGTAAAGTTAAGCTAAAATCCTAACAAATCATAAATAATTGGTGATCAAAGTTATCTTGACATTATATTTTTAGATTATATGGCAAAAGATATTTTTTTAAAAAAATAATTAGTTGTTTAAAGGACTTACCCTAAAGCTAAAAATCAATTTATCTCAAAAGGACGTACTTATAGCTCTACTATCATAGTAGAATAGAACTTGTTCTCTAATATTCAATTTAATATTGGGCCCCCTAACAATAATTTTACCTCTAATACAATTTTATTAAATATGAGTTTACTGAACCAATAATACGATACAATACTTCTCTCGAGTACCTATAAAAGATATAGCCGTGTTGACACTGGAACAAAATGCTATCGTTTACCTGATGTTCCTGAATGGGATCTTATTTCTAGGATTACGCTTTATTGCCTTTACCATCGTTAACAACGGTGGCAAAGGGTCTAAACGGGTCGGATACGCTTTATTAAATACTGTGCTCCTCATTGCCATAATCCAACAGGAATACCAGGTCATGGTCCAGTTAAACTTTAATGATGATGATATCCGAAAAATTCTTCTTTTAGGATGTGTAGCCCCTATATTTTTGTCATCGATTGTATATTATCGAATAAAACGCTCCAGGCTTGAAAATAAATCAAATCAAACATCATAAATACTCAACCATTGAATACTATTGACCTAAGAAGTGATACGTTGACCCAGCCCACAGAAGACATGCGTAAAGCGATGGCCGAAGCAGAAGTCGGGGATGATGTTTTCAGCGAAGATCCAACCGTCAATCGTCTTGAAAAATCTGCCGCGGATCACATGGGAAAAGAGGCCGCTGTTTTCGTTCCAAGTGGGACAATGGGAAACTTGATAAGTATGCTATCTCACTGTAATCGAGGTGATGAGGTAATTCTTGGAGACCAGAGCCACATTTTCCTTAACGAGGTTGCTGGTATAGCTGCGCTCGGTGGAATTCATCCGCATACAGTTTTAAATCAACCCGATGGTACTCTAGATTTAGAAACCGTTGAAAAAAAAATACGGGCAAGTGACTTACATTACCCACCTACACGCCTGTTAGCTCTGGAAAATACGCACAACTACTGTATGGGTTCTCCTATTCAACCAGAGTACATGCAAAAAGCAAGCGCCTTAGCAAAAAGATACAATCTAAAAGTACATGTCGATGGAGCGCGCATTTTTAATGCAGCTGTAGCTTTGGAGGTGAATGTTAAGGATTTAGTAACAGATGCTGATTCCGTTATGTTTTGTCTTTCTAAAGGACTCTCAGCACCTGTAGGATCACTTGTATGTGGAAACAAAGAATTTATTAATAAGGCTAGAAAGTTGAGAAAAATGGTAGGGGGGGGTATGCGCCAATCGGGCCACTTGGCCGCTGCCGGCATAATTGCTTTAAATGACCTAGTGAAAACGTTGAAAAAAGATCATTCCAACGCGCAAGTCTTGGCCAAAGGACTAGCCAGTCTAAAAGGGATTGATCTTGATCCTAAATTAATTAAAACCAACATCATTTTTTTTAGAATAAAGCATCCCAAAGTTGATGCCGATATATTTCTTAAAAAACTAGAGGATCAAGGAATAAAAATACTCGCAATCCAACCTGGGATATTCCGAGCTGTATTGCATCGCGAAATATCAGAATCGCAAGTTGAACGAGTCATCCGCGTATCGGAAGAAATAACAAACTAAGAATCCTTTTAAAATAATCCAAATATTTCACAGAGTGATTGACAGGACGATAAAGAATTATTAGAATAACAAGTTACACATTTCGTAGTTTTAAAATTTACAAACTTGGAGAATATAGATGGCATTGCCAGTAAAAGATACTTTAGAGTTGGTGCAACAAGCAATGGAAGTAGTGAAGAGCCGTTACCTTCTATGTATTCTGATTTCGCAAAGAATTCATCAATTAGAAAAGGGAGCTCCTCCAGTTATAGACGTTGACCCCGATGAATACACCTCTCCAAAAACATTTTTAACTTTATCCCTCATGGAAATCATTGAAGGGAATATGGAGATCGAGACAACTGAGAACGCGTCTGCTTAAAGATTCCATTTATCCTGCTGAGACAATATTTTTTTTCAATCAAAAAATACTAGTAGCATCATTCTTTATTAGTATTAGTATTTCTATTCCATAAAAAGAGAAAAGCCCACCGAAAGGCGGGCTTTTCTCTTTTTATAATTGCATCCCTTTAGAAGGGAAGTTCATCCTGTTTTACTTTTCCATCTGCGTACATCTTTCGAGTGCGCTTGGTCATCCATACCAGCCATCCCTGAAGACCCACAAATATAATGGCCATAATTGGAGGCATATAGTATAAAGAATCAGGTAAAGGCGGCTCTAAAATGGTGTAATACCAAGTAGAAATTGCCATGTGCTCATCTTTCTCTTTATCATCACCCGCCCACTGCATAAATGCTACGGGAATGAATGTTTCTGCAGGAATCTGAACATCCATGTCACCGTCGGTGGTTAAAGATCGGTGGAACATAACCTTGACACGACCCTGCTGGTATATGGCATCTACTACTTTGACATTTGGTTCAGCATCCTTTGCGGCTAACGTTTGGTAACCATTTCCGTTAAGCTCTTCTACCGTGACATCCAACTGATATCCCTCTTCCCTAGCTGCATTGGTAGCGTTATAGTCCTTAACCATAAACGATGCCTTCCAAAGATCAACTGGCTTTTTGCTATCGCCGTGGATAAAGTAAGGCTTCTCAGCTCCAAACAAATCCTGTAACTTGGCAGGCCACTGGATGGCAACTGCATCAGGGTATTCCGGGTCGGTAGAGAGAAATCGGTTATCATACTCGACAAGGTAGAAAATTCCTTGATCCTTGTTCCATTGAGCAGAAACCCAAAGGTTATCTGACTTTGGATCAAAGTTCCTCTCACCAATAGTGATCTGGCCCGCCAAAGCGATATAGTTTCTTCTAGGATGATCAACCTTCTCCTCAGAGCGATCTACTATTGTAGGATCATGGTCAGGGACTTGCCACATCGGATCAGAAATCTTAGGTACTATTTCACCCTCTTTGTACTTAGCAGCGATCAAAAAGTCCGGAATGGGTTTATTGGTCAGCTTATCGATCTTTTTCCGTGGACATAATGAATTCACAAAAGCTGCCAATTTCCATCGATCCTCAATGCTGATTTTATCTCTAAAGTTAGGCATCGGAGTTCCATTCAATCCGGTTGAAACAGTGCGTGCTACGTTGAATGGATCATAGTGATTACGCCGTGCCCCACGAAAATTCCAGCACTCCTTCCAGCTAGCGGCAACGATAGGAAATCCCCAGTCGTCCTTCATAGTAGGATTGCCATCTCCAGCACCCTCTCCACCGTGACACTCAAAACACTTATTGGCCACCATTATTTTCTTACCTTCGTCGATGGCTTCCTGAGGAATATCCAAGTGGTAAGGTGCAGTTGATCCCCAAGGATTATCTCCGAGTTCCGTAACTACATCTTCAACCGTCTCATCTTCATCACTCCAATCGCGATCCTGAACAAGACTCTTCACAAACTGAACAACAGACACAATTTCTTCTTTACTTAAAAAATCACCCCAGGCTGGCATAGCTGATCCGGCAAGACCATTAGTGACCGTGTTAATCAGATCCTTGTCTCTTGGTAACTCACCAGAGTTGGTCCAACGAATCTTGAAGGTTCCTTGGATAAAGTTCCTAGGCTTAGTGAACAATCGGTCGTGAGAAGGGCCATCACCACCACCTTCAACTCCATGACACCACACACACCTTTTGAAATATACTTTTTTCCCAGCTTCCAACTTATCCTGCTGGATTGGGTCAGCCGGCACGTCTTCTGCCGCAGCCGTTCCCGTAAGTAACACGAAAAACGTAAGAACCAGAAGAATCTTTAGTATCTTTCCAGTTGTAATTTTAATGTTCATTTTAATCCCCACTAAATATTTTAAGGTTATTGTTTCAACCGTATATCAACAATTTAAATATTATTCAGCCGTAGATCCTTCTGTATCAAAGGTCCGTGGATGCCACCCGGTATACCAGTATTCGAAAAGAATAACTTTCCAGATTTCATCTGTTGTTAGATGCTCTTCCCAGGGAGGCATTGCTGAAGACCAAGGCGTCGACTCATTTGGAAGCCCCGGCCCACCCTTAGATACACGCCAGAACAGGAATGACTCCTGTAACATAGCAATAGTACCAGGATCAATAAAGTTAGCTGGTGTTGGGTTGAATGCGTGGGAGAACATGCCCAGCCCGTTCAACTGGTCACCATGACAGTAATGACAGTTCTGAAAAAAGATGGTTCCACCTTCAGTTACATTTTTCATATATTCCGTTTTATCAAGGAATGGGAAACTATCTTTATAATTATCCTGCTCGTCAGTTCTGAACGGATTACCGATCTCCTCGAGCTTGTAAGTTTTACCGTGTACCTTGGTAGTAGAAGGCGGTGCCGGATGAACCGTTCTTAGCTCAACGGGCTCAGCAAAAGAAGGATAGATTGTATTATAGGTTGCAAATCCGACTAGTATCGGCATCAACGTGAACACAACAACTCGAGCTATCTTATACTCACCTATAATGGTTTTAACTATAGGAGACCTAAACTCTCGGAAAGTGATTGGATCTTGACTGATATAAAGAAAAGTTCCGATCGACCACAGCATCATATATGTGATGAAGAGAGTCCATGGGATATGGGGCGAAAGGATAGCATCGTAAAAATAAAACCCCAAAAGCCATACATACAGGGCCTTAAGAGCCATAGGCGGCTGCAACCTCATACCCACATTCACCACAATCATATAAAACACAAAAAGCAGATAATAAACATAGCGATTCGTTATCCACCCGGCTTCCTTAGGCGTAAAGATAGGAAACAACCCATAATGGAAGACAGCTAAACCACCTACCGCCAGGATCAAACTAAGTAATATTTTATTCATTTGTAACTTCTCCTATCGTTTAGCCTTCTGTCTGACTGATAAAATCAACTAGTTTATCGATAGCGTCTACCGATAGTTTATTTTTAAAATCCTGAGGCATAAGACCCTCTGGGAAAAGTTCATTCTCTTCTTCATTCATCACTATATATGCATTGGGATTCAAAATTGACTCCCGCACGTACTCCTTAGTATTCTTTGCTTTGCCCTTGTAACGTGGATCCTTAATGCGTTTCGGAGCATTGACCTTCTCATGCAACTTAGGACCAAGCTCACCTTCCGCGCCCTCGATACCAGGTATTGTATGACACAAAGGACAACCAAGCGTATTAATCATCTCGCCGATAGGCTCAGCGCCAGTAACGAAAATAGGAGCGTCACCTTCATCTTCTGCTGTTTCTGTTGGACCCTCATCAGCTGAAGGAAGTGGCACGGTTACCTTAGAGTAGTCACCTGGCTCATTATAAGACTGCAGATAAGCGATGACCGCATTGACCTCAATCGGGCTCAAACTAATCGGTGGTTTGGTAATGACAGGCATCGGGCTCACCTTATCCCCAGCCTTACCAAATCCTTTAACAACGTAACAGCTTGGACACATCACCGATTCACGGATATAGTCCTCCGCTGTCATCGAATCATGTCCACCCGCTCCCTCCCGTCGGTACTCTTCAGGGATTTGATCCGGAGCACCTTTTACGATTCCAGACTTAGGCTCTAGTTCTCCTACCTTGACCGGTTCATTAAGATAACGATCCTCCTTTACGCGAGTAAAACCACGCTCCCCAACACCAAACAGGTTAGGGCATCGTCCGATATTATTTCCCGCTTCAAACGTATGACAAAGTGGACACTGCCCTTTACCGATAGCCTTCTGACCTGCGATCTGCTCAGTCCCAAAGATAATAACTCGCCCCATCTCAGCATACTCTTCCATTGTAACCTCACCTACAAAAGCTGTCGCCTTAGGCGGTGGATCAGAACGTTGCTGCGGTAGCCAGTTAGTATATCCTGCGAGAAGCACAGAAATCGTGGTCCACCAGAAAAATGCACGGATAATCGGTGGGGATTGGTTCTCAATTTCCGTGCTTTTGAAAAATATACCCCAGGTAAGCAACAGCAAAAATATAGTTAGCACCATCTTACCGAAAAAGAAGGCTAGCTGCTCCTGCTGATTGAGGCTAAACATATGAGCAGCCTCAAGGAACATGACAAGAAGAAAGGCGCCAAAAATGCCTCCCCAGAATTTCGTATTAACGTCATCCCTCTCACGGCTAAGGCTTACGACGTTAATAAACGCGTAAAGAGCAAATACCGTAAACAATATTGTGCAGAACGTCCATAAAATATCACCTTGCTCAGGAAGCATCCCCCTACTCCTCTCGTTTTATGATTCTTAAAAGTTAATATTGTTTAAAAAATTATATATACAGTCCTATTCCTAACCAACAGTTATTGCTGAGCTGGAACTGGAACTGCGTCTGGCGCCTCTGCTTCTGTTGCCTTAGCACTCAAACTGGCAACCCAAAAAACAACAACAAACTGAACCCACACAAAAAGAGTATTGAATGTCAACATCTTACCGGCTTCACCGATAGTCAAGGTGTAAGCATCCACCGAGTTGTCCCGTACGACTTCTGTTACGTGCCAGAATAGACGGACCGAGGAACGAATGTATCCCATCAGACCCATCAACCATGTAAATGAAATCGCGAGCAGGAAGATCGCATAGGTTCCAACTTTAGACTGAGTACCCCACTTAATATCCCCCATAGATTCGGAATCCTTAAACATGGAGATATTGATAGCTGTACCGGCGAATAATGTCGTCAGAGTAGTAGTCACCTGTGGCACCGATAATCCAACACGTTGGTTTGCAGGGAGAAAATACCCGTAAACACCCAAGAAAATAATATTCAAGGCCGCGCCAATGAAAATAGCTGAGATCCAGCAGTTACCGACGGTCGCCCATGGAACTGTTATTTTCTTATTTGCCCTTTGGTACAAAATAAAACAGAGAATGGTGGTTACAATCATCAAGTTAACCGCCGTATTTTTAGCAGACATAACTCCAAAGTGACCAATAATTGGATGCTGAGCACCCCCCATTTCTTTCAACTCAGCAGGGGTCATAACAATCGTATGAGGGGTCATCCACATAGTAAAACAAACAATGAGGAGGAGGACCATATATTTACAATACTTCATGTATCGCTGCGATCCGTTTACTCTCGACATACTGTTATGCAGGTAGGAGTTTGCAGCGAAGAACAGCAAACCAATCATCACCGCCTGGATGATAAACAACCAAGCCATAATCCCGCCCATCAAGGTGATACCCATCTGCTGACGGAACGCATACACTTCTTTCATCAGCCAGTAACCTGCAAAGGGCAGAGGGATCAAACCGAAAATACAAATAAACATGGCTACATAACAAACCCAATCATAATGGGCTTTAGTTTCTTCATCTCTTGCAGTCAAATAGTGATAAGCAGCATAAGCACCAACGATACCGCCACCAAACACGATATTTCCCAGGATCCTATGAACACCGACCGGATTCCATAAGGTAGAGTGGATAACGTGCCAGATATTACCCAGAAAACGACCTTGCTCGTCAATTCCACCAGGTGCCTGCATAAAAGTAGCCCAAGAATTCGCAAGATACATCAACACGGTCCCGATGAGGTTAAGCAAAACCGAAATACTACAATGAACCCACTTCAAGAAACCACCGTCGTTCATCTTATCCCAGCCATAATAATAAACGTAAAGAACACCACTCTCCGCCAGAAACATCAACGCATAAACATGCATTACCGGGCGAAAAATAGTTGCCATGTACTTGAAGAAACCTGGAAATAAAGTAATAAAAGTGAACAGTAAAATACCACCCAAAATGGCTGTCCAGGAGTACGCGGTAAGACTAACCTTCATCAGATCATGAGCAAGCATGTCGTATTTCTTAGCCATCACTGGATCACTCTCTCGGCTGCGAATTCCGACGAACTCAATAAGCATACAGAAAATTGGTACCGCCAAAACAAAGCTACCAAAATACAAGTGCTGCTGGTTAGCCATCCAAAGGATGATTCGACTAGGAGCAAACTCATAATTATTGTAGTCGTTCTCTCCTAACTCAGGTGCAGGGGCACCGCTCACAGGTCCCTTAAGAGGATTCCCCTCAAAGTCCTTGTAGAAAACATCCTGGCTCCACTCGATCTCAGGTTCGCCTTCTCCCTCAGCATCGTCGTCTG
Organism: Nitrospinaceae bacterium; assembly: GCA_012961055.1. Taxonomy (GTDB): domain Bacteria; phylum Nitrospinota; class Nitrospinia; order Nitrospinales; family VA-1; genus LS-NOB. The sequence continues at coordinate 139 of DUAA01000302.1, read as the reverse complement.
CAGCCATCACTTCTTTCGCAAACGCCTGCTCAGCAAAGGCTTGCTCAGCAAAAGCTTCCTTCGCGAAAGCATCTCCTGCCAACCCTGGCATCATATACACTGCAAACGCAAAAAACAGAGCAATGGGCAGAATATTTAA
>DUAA01000301.1 GCA_012961055.1 Nitrospinaceae bacterium | reverse complement strand
CATTTGAACTAAAGGTTCAGAAGAATGTCTGAGGAAAACCATCAACATTTAGGCGAGCTATAGTTTTTAGACCCATCAATGCATGATAGAATTTAGAAGTCTCAATTAAGCATGCTGCGTATTATTGACAAGGTGTCTATGGATCATCAAAATAAATAAATTTAATTTTTATTTCAAAAGGAAAATTTCTGATGAAGGAAAAGCGTTGGGGGGCGTTTCTTTGTGATTGCCGTTCCACCATTAAGGTTGATTCAAAAAGAATTGGTAAGCCTATGTCTCTGGTTACAGTAGCAACTAATCCTGAGAATGAAATCCATGCTTTTGCTAAAGAGGCAGATCAGCAAAAGCTGGAGCATGTGGTTATTGGCTGCTGTGCGGAACCTTCTATCTTTGAGGAAGCTTTGCAAGGAAAAACGCTTCATTTTCTCGATTTAAAGGGAAACTGTTTCTCTCCCCATCCTGACATTGAGAAAGCACACTCAAAGGCGTTAAAAATGATTCATGCTGAGATTGAGGCTTCTAAAATCAAGGCAAAGAATCAAGTTTCGGTAAATCCGCTGAAGGTTGGGAATCGGGTGGTGATTTATACAGAGTTTCCAGAAGGATTGAAACTTGCCAATATGCTGAAGGATATGGGGGAAAATGGGACTGGAGGAGTGACGCTCTGCATTTCCTCAGAAATCGAAGGCTTGGGAGACTCCCCACTCTTGGAACAGAGATCGGCCCTGGTCAGTGTGGAGGGGCGCTTGGGGAATTTCCAGATCACTTTGGAACCAGATTCGAAGACAAACGGGGGCACTCAAAATCGCTTTTCTCTGGAGGCTGACCAACTTGTTGTTTTGACAAAGGCCCCTCCTTCAGGTGTCAAAAAGCGGACGGGGGTTCATTTGCTGTCAGGCACAGACAGCAAAATTCTGGAAGAAACGGCTAGGCAGGTTAGGGAATTAGTGGGTAACTTTCACAAGCCTGAACACGTGACTTACGAACAAACGATTTGCGCTGGAGGAGACAAAGGAATAGAAACTTGTGGGCGTTGCATAAACTTTTGTCCCTATGACGCTATTTCCCGACAGACTGATAATCCAATCCGTATCCAATTGGATCACCTAACGTGTGAAGGTTGTGGAGCTTGTGTTTCAGCCTGTCCTACATCGGCTCTGCAATTTACCGAACCTTCTCCTCAGGAAATCTATGCTCGAATAGCGTCCCTGCTTGCTTCATCAAATGGGGAAAAAAGTACGTTAACCACACCGGTGATTGTCTTTCACTGTGAAGAAATGGGGCGCAAAGTATTAGAAACCGCTGGGCAGGTCCCCTTGCCATATTCTCCATCAGTGTTACCTGTAGAGGTTCCCTGCCTCCGCTACGTATCAGAATCAAATATGCTTGCGGCCATCTCTTTGGGAGCTGCAGGTGTTGGACTGCTCGGTTGCGAGAATTGTCCAAACGGTGAACGGGAATTGCTCTATCAAAAATATGAATTTACTCAGTTGATTTTACACCATTTTGGCTTGGGACAGGAGAGGGTGCGGATTATTACTGCCGAAGCAGGATTGGAAGCTGACGCGATTGGGACGGTCAATGAATTTATAT
>DUAA01000300.1:530-9320 GCA_012961055.1 Nitrospinaceae bacterium | reverse complement strand
CAACAGATTATAGCGAACTTTTTCTTATACGTTATTCCTTCCAGGTTGTCAAGTTCCAGCGGTATCTGAAAAACAGCGGTGAGGAACTAAACGTATTCGGAGGGCAATTAGGGGGAATGAAGATGCTCCAATAATCGCTGAAACTCTTTTGTAAAAACTTTATACAATTGGGGTACCTAGCCAAGGTATTTTCTCTGCATGGAAATATTTCAATTCTATCTCCTCCAGTTATATTTCCCAGTTTCGCATTAGCAATTCCAGGTTGGCATCATTCAATTCTTTTAGTTTAATATTCAGGGCTTGTTCAAGTTTTTGACTCACAGTACCATTTCCCCAATTCACCACATAAGCGGCAATCTGACCTGGTTCATTCTAGGCTGTATTAATATCGGTTCTAAAAAATACATCTCCAAACTCAAAATCCTCCTGATGGGGAAGAGCTAAGAGATTTTTTAAAATGGATTTTACCTTTTTAGGGTCCTGATGAAAACGGTGAATAGGTCCACCCGGAATATCATCGACATTGATCTGAAATATTTCTTGAATCTTTGGCTCAATAACTTCCAGAGTCTTTTTGGTGTGGAAATTCATATATACAAGATTGAACTTCTTTGCCAAAGGGGTGAATCCAGAAAGGTTAGATCGTCTCACCCCTTTCAGTCATTCGCGAAACCAGACGGAGAGAACATTAGGCCTTCCGGTTCAACCTTAATGCTTGAGCTGATCCATACCAACGGGTATGATCCGGCGTATGGCTTTCAAAATTCAATCCGCTTATCTGGCTTCTGACGGTTTAGTCGCACCTTTATTGAATGAACTGGATGGTATGATTACTGTTCATGATAGATTAATCCTTTCTAGCCAGCCTGCTAAAGAAGCCTACTGGGCACAGAATATCTGGCGTAATCCTATAGTAGTTCATATTGACTCGATCAATGATGCCGCTAAAAAGCTGAAATCAATCCAACACAACTGGTGCTTGTACTCCTATCAGCTACACCGTCGTGCCAAACTGATTCTAGAAAAACTGTCGCCGGTTCCATTCAAATCTATTATTTTCCCTGCCCATTTATCGCAAGTCCCGATTGGAACTTTCACCTTGCTGGGTGACAATGTATTGCTCGCATCGGCAGATTGTTCGAGCCCATTCCCGAACGGTGAACCACATTTTATCGAAGATAAAGAAGGACCACCCAACCGAGCTTACCTGAAACTCTATGAAGCACTCACTCTCACGGGGAGGAAACCTCAACGGGGAGAGTTCTGTTTAGATGTTGGGGGAAGTCCGGGCGGATGGGCCTGGGTGATTCAACAAACCGGTGCAGATGTTTTGAGCATTGACCGCGCCCCTTTATCTCCCTCGGTTGCCAAATTTCAACGAGTCTCATTCCAGAAACGCGATGCGTTTTCCCTACTTCCAGAAGATTTTGCACAAAAAGGAAAGACAGTCGATTGGTTATTCTCAGATTTAATTTGCTACCCGGAAAAACTTTATGAATGGATTCTAAAATGGGTGGAGTCGGGAGTCTGCAAAAACTTTATCTGCACCATCAAATTTAAAGGAAAGCCGAATTTTATGATTATTAATAATTTTGCCGCCATTCCTGGCAGTCATGTCCGGCATCTGTTTCATAATAAAAATGAACTAACCTGGTTTAAAATTAGCTCTTCATCTCCCTCAGGCCTCTAGCGGCAATCAAAATATCATTTTTGCCTAATTGCTCTGCCAACGATACCGATTCATTCAGGCTAGAATTCATTTCATCCAGGTTTCCCGTAACGAGATAAAGCGCAGAGGAAGAAAACAGCGGTTGCAGGATTTTTAATGGGTTCTGGAGTTCCCGCCCAATCTTGACCCGGTTTTGCAGGGAGATGATGCCCCGGTCAAAAGCTCCACTTAAAGAAGTAAAACGTTTATCCGCTTTTCGTTCTTCATTCTGCGCATCTCTTAAAATCGCCAGAGACTTTTTCCAATCGCATTTTCTCCAGAAAGTGATGCCAACGATAGAGAGGATAGCAGCAATACCTTGTTTATCGTCAATCGTCTTAAAAAATTTTAGAGCTTCTTCAAAATGGTTGAGGGCTTTTTGCAATTGTGCCTTTTCCCAGAAAGCGGTTCCCAAAGCAGTTCTTATTACAGCATGCAGGGTCGCATCTCCTTCGACATCCGGTAAAACCTTATTCAGACATGTAATAGCGGCCTCATATTTTCTCATCCTTTGAAAGCCATTGGCATAATCCACGGCATTTTCTACTAGCTCCAATCTGTCGCCCTTAACCCGGGAAGCTTCGAAATTTTCTTGTAGTTGCGATAAATCCATTCTGTCCTTATAAAATAAAAATTTTTGGTGTTCTCTTCATCTAAATCATGTAGGTTTTAAGATGCAAAACTTCATAAAGTGGATTTTATGTTTTTACTAATTAAGGACAATCCAAAATGTTTAAAGAAATATCTGCCTACAAGGTACAGGAAATGGTGGAAGAAGATTCTGTAATCGTGGTCGACATTCGCGATCTGGATTCTTATTCAGCTGGGCACATCCCCAATGCCGTGTCACTCAATAATAGCAATGTTAAAGAGTTTATCGAAAAAACGGATAAAGAAAAACCACTGGTTGTTTGCTGCTATCACGGTATTTCTAGCCGTGGTGCTGCGGAACATCTATCCCAAAATGGGTTCAAAACGGTCTATAGCATGACCGGCGGATTCGATGTCTGGCCCGACTAACACCCACTAGGCGTAGGGCCAATCAGCAAAAAATTACTTTGCTTCTAAAGAGTTATCTCGGCTCAACTTAGGTCTTGATCCACTTCCTCCCACGGGAGAGCGGGCCAGTAGCCCTGATATTTTTCCTCAAAGGGCAATGAACTCTTTCTTACTTACAACTGGAGTATATAGCTTGAAAGGTTCCTGTTATTTTTCGCCCTTGCTACGTGACGGTAGAAAACCCTTATCTCTATAGCGTTGCAGGGCATGCGGGCAATTGCAGGATCGTTCAACTCCATGCAGACTTTCAAATACAGCACGAATCAACTCAGGAAACTTTTGTATCGCTGCTTCGACTTGTTTACGCTCTTCATCTGTTTGCATTCCTTCAAACAATTTTCCTTTTTTGAACTCTCTAGGCTTGATCCCCTCGGCATAATTTGTCAGGTAGCAAAATGGTGTGTAACACATTTCAATTTCACGGGCGAGAAAAGCTTCTGGAGCAAGAGTCATACCCACCAAGTCTGCACCCAATATGCGCAACTTACGAATTTCTGCAGGGGTTTCCAAACGTGGTCCTTCGGTACAGGCATAGACCGCTTGTTCGTGGTGAGGCAGTCTACCCAAGTGCAGGGTATCATGTAAGGCAACGGTGATTTGCGGACAGAACGGTTCGTTTTGGCGAATGAAGCCGATGCCTGTATCTTTGAAAAACGTGGTTTCCCGATTGCGGGTTTCATCAATGATGTCGTGCGGAATCACAAAATCTCCCGGTTTGAATGCTATGTTGATGATCCCCGGCCCCGACCAGGAAATGATCCGCTCCACCCCACATTGTTTCAGCGCATAAATATTTGCACGGTAATTTACAAATGGAGCAGTTAAGGAATAGTCGGTTTCTCCATGGCGTGATAAAAACAAAAATTCCTGATTGGCAAAACTAAAATGGTGAATGGGTGCGCTTTTGCCATAGGGCGTATTGAGAATTTTACAATTCTTTTCCTGACCCAGAGCCTGTCCGGTTAGAAGATGGTAGGCCCCACTACCACCAATAACTGCAATGGGAGCTGAAAACGGAACTGGTTCAGTCATGAGCTTTAATCAAGATAAGTTTCGATATCGCCGACATAATTTGCGGCCGATTCACGGATGCTGCGAATTTCTGCGTCGGTTAGTTCCCGTTTTACTTTCGCAGGCGACCCCAGCACCAGACTTTTGGGCGGAATCTTTGTATTTGGGGTAACCAGTGAACCAGCACCGATAATGGACTGTTCCCCCACTTCTGAGCCATCCATAATTATTGCGCCCATACCAATAAGACATTGCGACCCAATAGTGCAAGCGTGCAAAGTAACGTTGTGCCCGACTGTCACTTCATCGCCGATAATCAAAGGCAGGGTTTTACGCGCTACATGCAGGACACAACCATCCTGGATATTGGTGCGTCTGCCAATGCGAATATAATTTACATCTCCACGAATCACCGCATTGAACCATACACTGCTTTCTTCCTTTATCTCTACCTCACCAATAACCTGTGCGCTTTCCACCACCAAAGAAGAAGCATCTATCTTTGGTTTCTCGCCTTTAAAAGAGTGAATCATATTCGAATCCTTTAATAAAACCACTAAGCGTGGGACTAATTTTTAATAATTTTTATTGCCAGTAAGGGGTGAAAAATTTCATTAATCCTCAAAGAGCTGTTTAAGCTTAACGAGGCCACTCATTGAGCCCAGCATCATGCTGGCGACTAGTTGTATGTAACTTCATTTTGATTTTGATGTCCATCATAAAAATAACAGGGTAGGATCACGCTGACGGAAAACTGGCATTCAGCACTTTATCTCGGATGGCCCGACAACTTTGATCTGCCAGAGATTGCCGGTCTGGGCCTGCTAAAATTTTCGGAAGAATCTTTACTGTTGCTTCAAGCCGAGGTGTTTTCAACAAGGTGAATATATGCTTGATAAAGCTATCTCCATAAAAGGCAATCGTTGGTTTGTGTCCATCATGATAATGAATTGAAACAGGAATTATAGTACGTCTGGATAGTACAGCCGCCTCGAAGATCGCTGATTTAAAAGGCACCACATCCGCTCCATCGGTTGCCTGAGCTTCGGGAAAAAGGATCACCGATTGGTCAGCGTTCAATCTATGCCTAATTTGCTGAATAACGGCTTTCACCTGATGGCGTTTATTCCTGTCGGCAAAGATGGTCATTCCCAAGCGAGCCAACCAATTGAACAAGGGCCAATCTGCAATTTCAGCTTTTGAAACAAAGAAACCTTTAAAACATGCCCCGCAAATAAAAATATCTGGTGAGCCCACATGGTTGGCGACAAACAGCGACCCTGATTTTATATTCACATCTCCTTCAACCCGGATCTTAATATTCAAAACAAAACAGGTTACCCGGGCCCACCATTGCGCAAAATAAGCAATCCACTTTAAACGCCATGGAGTTGACCTAAAAAACAAAACATGGCCTATTACTCCAATGACCACAAACACTCCGAAAATGATAATGTATGCACCTATTCGGATGACTGCAATACAAAGTCCCATTTAAAGTTCCTAGAAAAATTCTTTTGATCTTTTTCTAATCTTCAGCATATCAGTCGCTATTAATCGATTTAAACTATGGCATGAGGAAATTAACATGGAATCTAACCCAATTTTTCTAGCAGGTGCTACACCGAGCGTTATTAGCATTTCATTTGCGACATGGGACCACGCGAGATGGCTTTTCAATAGGCTGTAATGAATCTTATCCCACCCGGAGTATACCTCCATCCCACTTACTAAATGAACTCTCTTGTTCTGCTCCGATTTCTCCTGAAGAAAATGATTCACTCTTTTAACCGCTGAGTCAGCCTGGTCAAAAGTGACCGGACTTTTTGGATAAAATAGGGTCTTCAATAATTTAAAAGAATGCTTCCTTAAATCTCGAGATATATCTATATGAAAGGCAGTCAAAAAGATTTCTGCGTTCCAACCCAGAGGTTGTTCAATCAAAGCATCCAGGCATTTGATGAGAGATTGGTCTGAAATACCATACATGATGTCATTCCCAATATCGGTTAATAGGACGGCAACTCTGCTACCATGTTGGGCAAACTCGTCGGCTGATCGCATCACCTCACATTCGCCGATGGGTGTATAGGAAAAATTTAACAGACCACCTCGTGCACAATATCCCCTACCCGGTCCTAGTGCATTGATAAACTGAGTTTGAGAAATACTTTGGGAAAGATGTCGTGTCAGGGCAGAGTATGCACGGGCCAAATTGCTGGCCCCACAAAGTACAAAAAGAATCGCTGGGTCCGGTTGTCGAGGGCTAGTCTGCATATCGCATGAGTGTGTGGTATTGAATCGTTAACTTTCGTAAACCTGTAACATCATTCCATCATATGAAAAGATCTATATACTGGCGAACTATAGTGGCGTCGGAAACGGTTTGACAGGTTGGATATGGGTGCCTAGGTTTGCAGTTTCTGGCGTAGGTTCTTATAAAGTTCACCGACTTTTGTATGTCCTCTCCGATTAAGAAAGCTGCCGCGGGATGAATAACTTTTTATGATTAAGTCGTAATGCTTGACCCAACCATGCCACCAGTTTCCCGGTTTGCCATACCATATTAGTTTCTCCTCTCATTTATGGAGATCTTACTTAAGATGAAGCGTATATTAGTACGGTCGGTTTCAAATCAAAAATTCCCAAGAAAACTCATGTCCAACAGACCGTCAATATCTGTATTACTGTTGGTAGAGGCTTCAAACCTGGCTTGGTTTGCGCAGACCCTACGTTGTTGTTGGTCTTGGATTTTACCAAAGGCATCCATTCTTTCATGCCCTGTAATAAAGGATAATTGGCGTATTGTAAAACACCTGATTTGCGTCTAATCTCCTAGGTTAAAGTAATGAGGGATACACCTGTATCCAACATCAGACAGGTCTTGATTCGACCATTGAGAATGGAATCGACAAAAAATTTTCCTCCATTCACCGGAATAAGTGGAATTTGAATTTTCTGAATTTTTGGAATAGACCCTTGAAGTTCTATGGGAACAGAAGGAACGGGTGTAGAACAATGTGCACCATAAGCCTCGTGATGCTTACGAAAACCTTTTACTTTTTTGTGGAGTTGTTTGGGAACCTTGGAGAGACCGTCCGAAAAAGGGATGGTACCTTTTTTATCACGGCAGGAGAAAATGCCTGCGAATCTGCCAACGACCTGTAGTGCGCAGGACGTAACAAAAAAAGCCCGCGTAAAACGGAAAACAAGGTGAACTCTATTTAATTTCGATCGGGCTAACATAGACTTCGCGAGGCTTGACTCCATCAGCTGGGCCCACTACCCCTTCTCGTTCCATGGTTTCTATGATTCGTGCTGCCCTATTATAGCCTATTCTCAGGCGTCGTTGAATATAGGAAATAGAAGCCTGCCGGTCTTTGGCGACAATGGCAAGAGCTTCATCATATTTTTCGTCAAACTCCTCTTGTTCTCCCTTTTCACTCTTCTTATCTACAACCACTGAATCAAAAATATCTTCCTGATATTTCGGTTTCGCCTGTTTTTTAATGAAATCCACAATGCGCTGTATCTCCTCATCACTGACCATGACGCCGTGCAAGCGAACGAGCTTGGACGTTCCGGGAGGCAGGAACAACAGGTCTCCTTTACCGAGAAGCTTATCAGCACCCATGGCATCCAGAATGGTCCTCGAATCCACTCGAGAAGTGACCTTATAAGACATGCGTGTGGGAAAGTTGGCCTTGATAATTCCTGTCAAGACATCTACCGAGGGACGTTGTGTGGCAACAATAAGATGGATACCGGCAGCCCTTGCCATCTGCGCCAGCCGGGTCAAAGAATCTTCCACGCCTTTGGACGCTACCATCATGAGGTCGGCTAACTCATCAATCAGGATGACAACATAAGGGAGTTTGAGAGGAGGTTCCGGTATCATTTCCTCATCATTATCCTCTTTAACTTGTTCAGGCTTGATGCCCTTATTAGCCTTCTCTCGTTTTTTAAGTTCCAATTCATATTCCAACTGAAGTTTCTCAGCTAGCTCGTTGAAGCCTTTAATGTTACGTACTCCCCGTTCGGCCATCATTTTATAGCGCGATTCCATTTCATTGACTGCCCACTGAAGCGCGGCGGCGGCTTTCTTAGGATTAGTGACCACCGGAGAAATGAGATGTGGAATGCCATCGTAGATGGATAGTTCCAACATTTTAGGATCTATCATGATCATTTTGACTTCATCAGGCGTGGCATTCAAAAGAATGCTACAGATCATGGCGTTCAGCCCAACGCTCTTGCCTGACCCAGTCGAACCAGCTATGAGCAAATGCGGAGTAGTTGCCAAGTCTTGCACTGCTGGCTCACCGGTGATATCTTTGCCTATCACCAAAGTGAGTCGCGAGTCTGATTGCCGGAATACATCCGCAGTAATAACATCTTTAAAATAGATCATCTCACGGCGTATGTTTGGAACCTCAATGCCAACAACCGGTTTGCCTGGTACCGGGGCCAGAATACGAAGTCCCACGCATCTCATAGCCAAAGACAAGTCATCCGCCAAAGATACAATCCGGCTGACCTTGATCCCAGGCGCCGGCTCATATTCAAATAATGTAATGACCGGACCAGGTAGTACCTGAACCACTCGTCCCTCAATACCAAAGTCAGATAGCTTCTTTTCCAGAATTGCACTGCTGGCGAGAATTTCCTTGCGGGTTTTTTCTGTCTGCACTCCCTGAGTGAGAGGCGGATCTTCCAACAACGAAAGAGGAGGAATCTGGTATTTCCCATGTGAGTTCATGAAATTAAAATGATCCTGAACTAAAAACTTCTCTTTCTTTTTGCCCAGTTCCTTATCCTGTTTTACTACGATTTCGAGGGAATTGCGGGTGGCAATCACCGGTTCCAATGCTGCCTTTCCAATTTTTTTGGTTTTCACCCTAAACGTTTGAAATTTTTGAATTAGGGTCTTGATAGGTACCACGCTTCGAAAAATTAAATTTTTTATTCCATTCAACCCCAACATCAATCCTGTGCCCAGTGCTTTGATAATT
>DUAA01000300.1:0-365 GCA_012961055.1 Nitrospinaceae bacterium | reverse complement strand
GCTGTATCAAAAAACGGGTCAACCTTAAACTGGATCGTCAAAAGAGAACACAGTCCGACCAAAAATAGAACTCCCGAACCTAAAATCAATGGCCAGTTATGAAAATTTTTTCCTCGAATCAAAGCCCAACCTAACAATGCAGTGATAACTGGAAAAAACAATGCACCACTGCCAAAAACATGGGCCAGTCCGTCAGATAAATAAGCTCCGACCATACCGGTGGAGTTCACTACGTCCCCTCCTGCAATACCCTTATTGAATGATGGGTCATTGGGTGAATAAGTCATTAACGCCATAAAGCTAAATACAGTGAAGGCAAGCGCAACCACTCCAAAAAAATCTCGGATCAAATTATGTGCTTTTTT
>DUAA01000299.1:8441-9452 GCA_012961055.1 Nitrospinaceae bacterium | reverse complement strand
TCAAGACAATCTATTTCGGAGAATTTGATGTCCCTAAAATGTGAAGTTTGTGATAAGAAACCCCAGTTTGGCAATAATGTTAGCCACGCGAATAACAGAACTCGACGACGTTGGAAACCCAATATCAAGAAGTTGCGTGTGGTAATGAAGGGTTCAGTCAAAACCGTAAAAGTCTGTACCCGTTGCATCAAGTCAGGAAAAATAACTAAAGCCATCAGGTAGGATTGAGTTGTTGTTCCCCATCTTGTACCAATTTTTCGCTTAAAGCCTTCAGCCTATTTTGGATTGGCGCGTTTTTGTTGAAGTCCTTGATTCTCTCAAGATAAATCACACCATCGATCTGTAATACCTTCTCTAATATTTGCTTTAGATGCTCTACATCATGAATTTCGATGGACAGATCGAAATATGCTCTCTTATGTGACCCTTGCTGAACATTGGCTCGGGTAATGTTGATTCCGCATTCGACGAAAGCTTGGCTGATGGTAGCCAAGATTCCGGGCTTGTCGGTCGCAACAACGGCAATATGAGCTTGGTAAATCGTTTTTATGCCCGTATCCCATTCAACACCCACCAACCTTTCTGAGTCGTTGATAACATTTCCCATACTTGGGCAGTCAATATGGTGTACCGTGACTCCTCTGCCTCTGGTGATATAACCGATGATCGGCTCTCCTGGAATTGGATGACAACATTTACCAATGCGAATCAATATATTCTCATTAAAACATTGAACCTTAATTGCGTTACGTGAAGACTCTGGGGGCTGGCTTTCCTTGAGCTTGATCAGTATTTTTTCATGCGACTCTTTCCCCTCCAACTTTTCTTTGGGAACCAATTTTTCTATAACATGATAGGGAGACAACTTTCCAAGTCCAATCCCCATCAACAAACTATTGGTAGAATTAAATCCGCAGGCTTGGGCAACATCTTCGAAAGCCTGCCCACTGGTTTCTGCTAGGGGATCAAGACCGTATTCGAGAATTTTTTGATCCAATAGTTGTCTCCCCA
>DUAA01000299.1:0-8345 GCA_012961055.1 Nitrospinaceae bacterium | reverse complement strand
GAAGCCTTCGCGGAGGTATTGATTTCCACTTTGTCTCCATCACGCAATATATATCGCAATGGAACTAATTTTCCATTTACCTTTACAGACTGGCACCTATACCCCACATCGGTATGAACCTGAAAAGCAAAATCAACGGGTGTGGCATTGTGTGGCAGGGCAATCACATCACCTCCGGGAGTAAACACATAAACCGAATCCGGAAATAAATTGACCTTAAAAGCATTGAGAAATTCTTTAGGATTTTTCAAGTCCTTCTGATTTTCAAGAAGATGCCTAACCCATAACAATTGCTGGCTCATGGAGTTTTCCTCATCACCTTCTTTACCCTTATAACGCCAGTGAGCGGCAATTCCTCCTTCAGAAACCTTGTGCATTTCCTTGGAACGAATCTGCACTTCCACCCTGGCGCCTCGAGGACCAAGCACCGTGGTGTGAAGAGACTGATACATATTTGGCTTAGGCATAGCAATATAATCTTTGAATTTGCCCGGTATGGGTTTCCAAAGCGAATGAACCAGCCCTAAAACGGAATAACAGTCGCGCGAGGATTCGGTTAATACTCGTACACCTATCAAATCATAAACATCTTCAAAACTAATATTCTGATCTATCATCTTTCTATAGATGCTGAAAAATTGTTTTGGGCGCCCTGCAACCGTTCCAGGAATTTCAGCGCCTGCCAGTTCTTTCACTAAACACGAAGTTATTTTTTCAACATAATTGTCCCGATACTCTTTCCCCCTTGCCACCTTCTCCTCAATCTCGCGATACTCATATGGATAAATGTAACGGAACGAGCCATCCTCCAGCTCGTCCTTCATCCATCCAATACCCAGACGGTCAGCAATAGGAGCGTATATTTCCAGAGTCTCTCGTGCAATTCTCCTTTGCCTTTCCTCAGAAAGAAATGCCAGTGTCTGCATATTATGAGCCCGATCAGCGAGCTTGATCAAGACCACACGGATATCCCTTGCCATGGCAAAGATCATTTTTCGGTAGTTTTCTGCCTGGCTTTCTTCGTGGCTGGAGAAATGGATCTTACTGATTTTTGTCACCCCATCCACAAGCTGATAAATTTCTTCACCAAACAATTCTTTTATTTCTTCTGGAGTTGATAGCGTATCCTCAATGGTATCGTGCAACAAGCCAGCGGCTACTGTAGTCGCATCTAGTTTTAGCTTTATCAAGTTATTGGCTACTTCGAGGGGATGGGAAAAGTAAGCCTCACCAGATCTTCGACTTTGACCTCGGTGAGCTTTGGCAGAGTAAATATAGGCGTTCAGTATGATGTCAACATCGGCATCAGGCATGTACTCCAATAAAGCATCTGTCAGACCTTGAACCTTCATAGTGACAAAAGTTCTCTTTAATATTTTCACCGCATCAACACGGCACGTTAGGCTAATGAAAAACTATGAGACCCTTAAGGTTAGGATACTTCCACTAATATTCTCTGTCAACGCCCAATCTCGTTGGAACTCCTTGCTCTGACACGGCTTGCACGTTAGTATTGGACTCATGAAAAACAACCCCACACCCTCTCTAGATGACCCCATACAATTTATAAAAGGAGTCGGACCAAGGAAAGCAATTCTGCTTGAAAAACTGCGCCTCACAAGTATTGAAGATTGCTTATATTTTCTACCTTTTCGGTTTGAAGATCGTACTCAATTTAAAAATATATCCCAGGCTGTTCCGGGTGAACATGTAATCCTTACAGGAGAAGTCTTGAATGCGGGAACGATATTCATGGGACGTTGGAAAAGAGTATTTGAAGTCATCATTCAGGATGAGACGGGGATCATCCGGGCGAAATGGTTCCGGTTTAACGAAACTTATATGAAAGAGAAGTTTAAAACGCAGCAAAAATTTATTCTTTCAGGAAAACCCACCATCAATAAACGGTCCGGACTGGAAATAATCCATCCTGATACAGAGCAAGTATCCGGAGATGGTGTCAATTCGCTGGTAATTGGAAAGATAGTTCCCGTTTACCATGTAACTGATGGCTTGCATCAAAAATCCTTACGAACCATTATTAAAAATGTTTTCGATAAATATCTGCATTTGATCGAAGAGTTTCTACCTGACGACATAATCCGGCGCCATAAGTTGATTCCCCGGGCGGAGGCTCTTTTCCAATCTCACTTTCCACCCGAAGATTCCTCCCTGAGCAAACTGGATACCTTTAAGACCTCAGCGCAGAGACGGCTCGTCTTTGAAGAACTGTTCCTAATCCAACTGGGCTTGGCTTTTAGGAAAAAAAACATAGTCGAAAAAAATGTAGGCACCCCCTTTAAAACGCGAGGAGAACTTATAAAGCGATTTGTAAAACTTCTACCCTTCACCTTAACAGGGGCACAAAAAAGGGTTCTCAGTGAAATCATGGAAGATCTAGAAAAAGAAAAACCGATGAACAGGCTGATCCAGGGAGATGTCGGAAGCGGCAAAACCATTGTCGCCCTTACCGCTATTTTGACAGCGGTGGACAATAAAACACAAACTGCATTTATGGTTCCAACAGAAATTCTCGCAGAACAACATTATTTAAATATCCGTCCATATTGTGAAAAATTAGGCATTGAACTCAGCTTGGTAACAAGTGCCCTAAAAGGAAAAGAACGCCAATCTCATCATGAAAATATCCGTACCGGAAAAACCCAGATTGTGATCGGAACTCACTCGCTGATTCAAAAAAATATCCAGTTTAAAAAACTTGGATTGGCAGTGGTTGACGAACAGCACCGGTTCGGAGTCTTGCAAAGAGATGCCATTGGTAAAAAAGGCGACCATCCACATCTTCTCATCATGACTGCCACCCCCATCCCCAGATCTCTGGCACTCACCCTCTATGGGGATATGAATGTTTCGCTGTTAGATGAATTACCGCCAGGGCGAGAGACAATTAGTACTGAGTTATTTTATGAGAATAAGCGGGGAAAAGCCTATGACGCTTTGGAAAACCAGTTGCAACAAGGGAGACAGGCTTTTGTAGTTTGCCCACTAATTGAGAAGTCTGATGTAATGGATCTTAAAACCACGGTTACGGTTTTCGATTTCATCAAGGATCAGTTTCCAAAATATACCGCCTGCATGATTCATGGAAATCTTAAAAAAGAAGATCGTAAGGATATCATGTCCCGATTCTTAAAAAATGAAATTCATGTTCTGGTATCAACCACAGTCATTGAGGTGGGTATTGATGTCCCCAACGCCACAATAATAATCATAGAACATGCAGAACGATTCGGCCTCGCCCAACTTCACCAGTTACGGGGTCGCGTAGGTCGAGGCATACATTCTTCTCGATGCCTTTTGATGGCTTACCACCCAGTGACCGAAGAAGGACAAGCCCGAATGAAGGCCATGAAGAATTGCAGTGATGGATTCGTCATCGCTGAAGAGGATTTAAAAATTCGTGGTCCCGGAGACTTCATGGGAACTCGGCAATCAGGAATACCTCTTTTAAAAACTGCCAACCTGCTCCGAGATATTAAGATACTTGAGATAGCTCGCAAGGAAGCTTTTCGCCTCATTGATCAAGATCCTGACCTCACAGCACCTGAACACCAGCCTTTAAATAAAGCTCTGCACCGATTCCTGGGTGACTACCTGGAGCTGATGGAGATTATTTAAGGAGACCTGATTTCATCACCTCAGGCTAATAATTCTCCATTATATTTTGTTGAACCTTATCATCTCAGACAATTTTAGTGATCCACACAACATTTAATTGAACTATTTATAATTATCAAATCACCTAAACTTTACCTAAGTAATAGGATCAAACCAATCTAGGCTCACGTATTAGCCCACGTGAGCATTAAAAATACTGTTTAAAACTACCCAGCAAGCCATTTCTCACCTTTAATAGCTTTACAAGGAATGTAATATAGTCCCTACACACTAAGAAGAAATTAAAAAATGTATTGACTGAAGGTTAGCTATTCCACAACGAGGGTCTGCAGGTTAGGGAAGGCTTTAGATTCTTTCAGTTTTGTTTTACCTTCTTCTGTCAATCCACTACCAAAAATCTCAAGTAATTCCAGTCCTGCCAGAGAATTACTTTCGGCAAGGGCTTTAGCACCTTCATCGCCAACATTATTCTGTGCCAAATCCAGATTTTTTAAATTAACCAGAACGGTAGACCTAGCAATCGCTTTCGCCCCCTCAGCCCCCACATTATTTTTCCAGAAGTTAATGAAATTGAGATAGGAAAAATTAACCGAACCCGCAATTGCTATAGCCCCGACATCGCCAATCTCATTTCTTTCAAGATGCAATTCCTTAAGATTTGTAACAATTGTGGAGCCTGCTAACGCTTGGACCCCTTTGTCGGTGATTTCGTTCCTTTCAAGGTTCAATACTTCAAGGTCGATCAAATCTGGACACTTAGCCAAGTACTCCAGACCCTCATCACCAATATATTTTAATCGTATGTCTAGAACCGTTCCATTTTCAGTCAAAAACTTCTTCACCAGCATATCTATAGGGTCATCATTGAAGGGTCTATTCATTCTATTATCCTTTTTTCTTTTTGGATTTTTGTTTTGCGTCTTTTTGTTTTTCCATAACATCCACTCGATCCCGTAACGATTTATTTTCTGTCATTAAATCATCGAGATCAGACCGGATGGACATCATCTCCTTCGGTTTCTTCGCTGATTCGAACAAGCGAACAATCGTTTCCTCGGCCCTGCGTTTTAATCGGCCATCGGTTTCGCCGTCTGCAACCTTCCTTAGCGTAGGAACAACCGAAAGATCCTCCAACTCACCCATGGCATAAATGGCTGCCAGTTTACCGCGAAATGTGGCAGAAGGTGTCCCTCTCGTTTCTCTTGCAAACCGTTTGAAAGCATCAATGGCTTCAGGCTTAAGATATTCAAACCGACCAGCAAGTTTAGCTAACCCTTGAACTGCAGAAAACCGACTGCTACGGGGCGCCCCATAATCCGCCCCCTGAAGTAGCACTTCCCACGCGCCCTCTTCCTCCAAATTGGCCAAGGCCCTAAAAATTGCTGACCGTCCAATATCGTTATGGGAAGGCCTGTCCAAAAACCGTTCCAAAAATGAACGGCAGTTTTTCGCTTTGATTCGGCCTATGGAGGACAGCGCCTCTGCTTCGACCCTGTAGGAAGGATCGCCCTCTGCAATTTGTTTTAGGACGCGAGCAACTTTTTCATCACCTACAAACTCTCCCAGCGCCTGAACGATACCTCGACGCATTTTCGCATCACGGCAGTTCACCGCTTTGAGCAACCCATCTCGGGCAGACTCTCCACCAATTTTAGCAAGGGCTTTAGCGATACGATGCACCACTCCCCAATGCGTTTCTTTTTTAAGGCACTGGCTGAGCAACTTGATATTGGCTGACTTAGTAGCAAGGCTTTGAGCCGCCTCGATTCTTCCTATAGGATCCTTGTCTCGCTTCAATTGCTCATGAAGAAGTGAGCACGAGATATCCAACTTAATTTTTTTAACCGGGCATTCGTAGTCTGGATCCAACCTGAAATAGAGAGGTTTGGATTTAAGATGAAAACAGAACTTCTCCTCTTTGTTTTTAATTTCCACAGGAAACTTTTCACTACCTCGGGCGTAATAAAACTCAATGTGCAAGGGAAGTTTGAATAATAAACTCTCGTCTTTTTTCTCGCCCTTCTGCGTTTGCTTAAGGGTCACCTCTGCTATGTTTGAAACCGAACCCCATTGATAGCCAATCTCTATAATGGGATAGCCACCACGATAAATCCATTGGTCCATCCATTCATCGAAATTTTTTCCACTTACCTCTTCCAAACAACGAACCAGGTCCACAGTCTCGACTAAGCCAAACTCATGGCGTTTAAGAAACAGGGCCAGTGCTTTACGAAAAAGATTTTCCCCGACGATGGACTTCAAATAATGCAGCCGCACCGCCCCACCTGGATAAAGATGGGCATCGAATAAATCTATAGGTTCCTTATAAATATGCGTCACGATGGGACGGCGATAGCGAACATCTTCGGAGAAATAAGTTTCAGCATCTTCCAATAACTGAAAACGAAATTCGTCTTCGCCTTTCGACTCACGGGTATAAAGAGCATCAAAGTAAGTCGCGAACGATTCATGCAACCAAGCGTGCGACCAAGTCCTTGCAGTAACGACATCTCCAAACCACATATGCGCGGCTTCGTGGGCGACCAGTCCATTAGAGTCAAGATCCAGTTTGGCCCGGTCATCGTGGAGAGTCAGATCTGTCTGGGTGGTCACGGTAAAATTTTCCATCCCCCCAAACACAAATTCTGGAACCGCAATTTGGGTATAATGTTTATAAGGGTATGGATAACCCGTATAATCAGAAAAAAATCTAATAATTTTTCCGGTATCCTTAAAAGCATTAAAACCTTCTCGGTCTCTACCCTTTTGGACATACCACTTTATATCAACACCCCCAACGCGGGTCTCATGCACGGAAAAATCTCCAGCAACAATAGATAAAAGATAAGTTGAATACGGAATTTCAAGTTTATAGTGGTAAAAAGATTCATTTTTGTTTTCACTCTTTTTAATACGGTGACCGTTGGACAATCCAAACATACCTTTAGGAAGATGGAGTTTAACCTCTGTAGTCTGCTTGAAGTTTGGCTGGTCAAAGCAAGGAAAATAATATTTAGAATCTTCATCCTGTCCCTGGGTCCAAACCGTTTTAAACCTATCAGGATAAGCCTCGTCTGGTTTTGTGAAATAAATTCCTGCCTGGGGCCGGGTGACAGAATGAAATATTTTCAGCTGTGCAGTCCCCCCATATTTAAGTACTTTTTCCAAGGAAATGATTACCCGCTCACCCGTATTTTCAAATTCCAACGAACGGCGGCCCAGCATAACCTTTTCTATTTCCAGATTTACCGCATCAAAAATAATTTCCTGAACATCATATCCATTGACCTTTAAGTCATAGGTAGTGCTCCCCCAGACCCGTTCTTCGTCCCAGTCAAAACTAAGTTCCAACAAAAGGTGTTTGGGAAGAATAGGCGTGTCCGGAGCAAAATGTGGGTTTGCTCCTTTTTGAGCAAAAGCTTTACGATCCAGAATCCCCCAATGCTCGGACTCTCCATTATGAAAATGGCATTTACAATATCGAATTGAATTCATCCAGTAGACTTTATAAAAGGTTTAATATTTTTAAAAACGACAGATCATTTTATAAGGCTTCCTAACAATGTCAACCCACCTTCTATCAAGGGAAGGGATACAACAAGAACCTTTCAAGTCGCCTATGCTCTTGGCCGCCAAAAATAGTTATTGTTAGCTAGCCCCACGCCTAGTTATTTTATGCAACAATATGTAAAAATAACATTCTTCATTCAGGTTTATGGAAAGCTCTGCCCAAAATTTTGATGCCAAAGTGGTTTCTCGCGTTTCTAATCTGAAAATGACCGCCATGAAACTGGTGGAAGGACTTATGACTGGACAACACCGTAGCCGTCATAAAGGATCTTCGGTTGAATTTGCGGAATATAAAGATTATTCCCCGGGGGACGAAATTCGCCATATCGACTGGAAAGTAGTGGGTAAAACTGACAAATATCATGTCAAACAATTTGAACAATCCACCAATCTAAAATGCACGATTTTGTTGGATGCAAGCGGATCAATGGGATATCAGTCACCCACTAACGAACATGTTTCTAAAATGAAATATGCCAGCAACTTGGTAGCAACACTCTCCTATTTACTTTTGAAACAGTTTGATGCTGTGGGCCTAACCCTGTTTAACGATAAAATCATTAAACATATTCCCCCTCGCTCAAAAGCTTCCCATTTTCAACATATATTATATGGTCTAGCCCAAATTTTTCCCCAGGGAACAACCCAAATTGCAGATGTTTTGAGTGGCCTTGCTGAAAGACTACCGGGAAGAAGCATGCTCATTCTAGTCTCAGATTTATTAACCCAGAATCAGGAACTGCAGAAAAGTTTGGGACTCCTTTGCTCAAGAGGAATTGAAGTGATTTTATTCCATGTCTTGCATCCAGATGAAATTCATCTGCCCTTTGAAGGCGATATAATTTTTGAGTCATTGGAAGGTGAGTCCAAGGTGGGACTTGATCCACAATACATTCGAGATGAATACCAAAAGACAATTCAGGAACATATCAATTCCCTCAAAATAAATTGCAACGGAATGGGTGTGGACTATATTTTCCTAGACACATCAGAATCTCTTGATCAAGCCTTAAATTATTATTTGCTCAAGCGTAAAAGTCTCACTAAATCATGAGTCTAAATTATTCCTCCCCCTTATTTTTGTTTGGCCTGTTAGGTATGGTCGTTCCTGTCTTAATTCATCTTTTAACCCAAAG
>DUAA01000298.1 GCA_012961055.1 Nitrospinaceae bacterium | reverse complement strand
TAAATGAACATCTTTACTCGACTGCTTCTTCCCTGGAGGCCCATCTGAAAGGATAGATCGATTTGAGTGAATTACAATACTCTCTTTCAAAACCTGACGAATGCCACTTGAAATATCGCACAAATTGGACCATATAAAAAAACAACATTTCAGGGAAAAATGCTGTACTCTGGAATTTATTTAGGATCGTTTCATTCTGGAAGGAGTTGACCGGTGGTTGTTCCATGGAAATGCTCCGGATTTAGTCAACATCCTCATACCGAAAAAAACAATTAGAAATGAGATCAAACGTCGATAAAACCAGCGATCAATCCTATTATGCCGCCAAAGATACCGCCCCAAACTACGAGCCAGCCGAGATGGTCACGGATCATCTCCTGTATGATCTCTTTGACAAGTTGGGGCGTCAGTTCATCCAGCCTCATCCGGACAACGTTTGTAACCTTGTCATGCAGATCGCCCTGGGCTGTTGAACTGGAGAGCATGTCGTGAACGGTCTTTTGGAAGTCTTCACTCTTTGAGATGTCATTTAAGGAACTCTTCATCTTATCGATAAAAGGTCCCTTTAGGGGAGTTAATGCCTCCACCCCGCCGAACATTCCGAGCATTGCGCCAAACTTGGACTCTAATATTATCGAAACCAGCGCCTCAAAAGAGGGGCTAAGATCCGTCTTATTAATTACACCTCCAAAGTCAAAGTGCGGCCCTTCTCCTTCTGTTGAAGTACTCTGGTAGAAACGCTCAAAATTCTCCTTGGTGAAGAATTGCTCCATTATTAGGTTGTGTATGCCTTGCTTAAAGTCCTCGAAACGGGAGGGGATGACACCGGAACCATAAAGGCCTGGCACTTTTTCAAATAACATATGAATGGCGAGCCAGTTGGTGATTGCCCCGGAAAGAGCAAAGAGGCCTACGCTGAGTAAAATGGGTTGTGGCATTACTATGCCTAAAGCCGCGATGGTCGCAGCGATGGCGTTGGTTAAGACATTTTTATGAAGGAAATGTGGGTATTTACTTGCCATATAGAGAACGCGGATTCAAGTTTGAAGTGCAACGGTTAAAGAAGTCTTTGTTTTAAAGAATACCTCATAGGGTGTTCTAAATCCAAGTGATTTTCTTGGGCGGTGGTTGAGTTTGTTCATGGCGTTTTCGATTTCCGTGTTGGTCACGGTAGTCAGATCCCTGTGTTTGGGAAAATACTGTCGGATTAATCCGTTGGTGTTCTCGTTTAAGCCGCCCTCCCAAGGGGCATACGGATGAGCAAAATATATCCGGGTTTCCAGGTCCTTGGCCATGCCTTCGTGGTCTGTAAACTCCCGGCCATTATCGTAGGTGATGGTATGCACCCGATCTTTATGCGGGGTGAGGGCCTGCTTGACCGCGTTTCGGACTGCTCCGGCGGTCTTGTGAAGAACAGCTTGTATGACCGTATACAGCGATTTACGCTCAACCAGTGTGACCAAGGCGCCTTTGTGGCTCTTGCCGATGACGGTATCCCCCTCCCAGTCACCGAAGTGTTTCCGGGCATTGACAATCGCGGGGCGATCGTCAATCGAGACTCGGTTTGGAATGATGCCGCGGCGGTCATAGCGACCATAGCGCTTACGCCGGACCTTTTG
>DUAA01000297.1:5522-9462 GCA_012961055.1 Nitrospinaceae bacterium | reverse complement strand
ACATTTTCCACTAGAAAAGGAATAGGTTTTTCGCCAAATAAATAAACTTCGGTATCATATTTCTTGTCCCACCGGTTTTTATCCTTCGGATGGGCAGATACCGACCCACCGAAAACTAAAAGGAATAATACGGTGGAAAGGACAACGAGTGTACGAGCGCAAAATTTATTCATTAGGGAACCTATAGTGAATTCTTTACCTAGTCTACCGGAAGCCGAAAACCGGTTCAAGGAGATTTCCCCGTTTACTTGAGTTTAGCGAGAATGTAGAATTACAGATCACTAAATTTCCTGATTATGGAGTGGAAATATGTCATTACGAATTACCACAAAAGTAGCAGTTGGAATTTGTTTTCTTATTATGCTCTTTTCTGCAAATGTTTGGGCGGAGAAAGAGCCGATTGCTGAATCTGCGGATAAACGTTTTGCTAATTTTGCAGATAGTACCACCCTAGATAGAAAAACAGGTTTGCTCTGGATGACCAAGGACTACTGGCAAATGAAAACCAAATGGGTCAACTGGTTTGAAGCCAATGAGTTTGCCCAGCGTATGAACAATAAAGATTTTGCCGATTACCAGGACTGGCGCCTGCCGACTCCCGAAGAGGCCGCCACTTTGTATGACAGGAGAAAACGTAATGTTGATAAAGATGGCGATAAAATTTTTATCGACACAATATTTCCCAAAGGCGCAGGTTGGAGCACATGGACCAGCAAGGAAAAGCGCGGTAAAGCAATAGCGGTTTCTTTCAAAGATGAAGGTGGCCAAGCCTATCAGGATAAAATAGCCGGCACAGATGCTTTCCTAAGGCTGGTCCGCCGCTAGACGCGGGACCAATCAGCAATAACTTTTATTGGATAACGAAGTGTTGGCTTGGCTGAAGGACCCGACAGGTTCCTCCTTTAAAGGTATTCGTGCCGGGCGCAAGAACTAGTTGGGATTTATCTTCAGGTGTTTATTTTTTCATCGTGAACGAAGTGAAGTAATCCGGAACACACTTTTTAGCGATGAAGACTATTGATGGGATACCACAGTCTGGGCCGCAATACATTTATGTCACTACTAATATCGAATAGAGTGTCTTTTCTCATCCTATTTTATTGGAGTTCAAAATGGATATTCTTCTTTAATAGTTAAAGAATCTGCCAATATTCTTTCCTCTGTAAAATAGGGACCTAAACAGCTTGTGTTGAGAGGAGAGACTTCTTTTTGTTGTAGATGGAGTGAAGTATGGGAGTGGCATACTAACCCAATTTTTGCTAATAATGGATCGACCATGCGATCTATCTATTTCACATTATTAGCGGGATGTGTTCTTCTGCTAGGTTTGAGTAAAGTTGCAGGTGCATTTCACTTGGATATCTATGAGCCTCGGGTCCCTTCTGAGCTTTTAGATGAGCTTCAGGATATAGATAATCCTTATCCCGCGACTCCTGAAAGGATAGAGATCGGGAGAAAAATATTTTTTGAAAAAGGCATGTGTGTCTCCTGCCACGGTGAAAACGGTAAGGGTGTAATACGTCCGGGTCATTCACCAAGAGACTTTACCGACCCGAAATGGCAGGATATCCGGACCGATGGTGAGATCATGTGGGTGTTGAGAAATGGAAGTCCTGGAACAGAAATGCCAGTCCGTGTAGGCAATATCATAGATGTGGAAGAGGGTTGGAGTGTGATCCATTTTATACGTACGTTTTCTTCTGGCAATTGACCCAGGTGAGTTTTTTAAAGGTATAAACTTATGAATCAGGTCTTCAGTAGAAATATAACAAGTCTGGTGGGATTGTTCCTTGGAGTTTTTTTGTTTGGAATGATTGCCGAAGCATGGGCAGGACCACCTTTGGGACGTGGGTGGCGGCACCATCTGCGAAGTCAAAAAGGACATCATGGACAAGGTTTTGCAGGTGATGGGTTTTGTCCGCAGATGCGAGTTACAGCTCGGGCTCCTGATGATATCCGTAACCAACCCAACCCTTTAGACGCGAGCCCGGAAGTTCTTTATTCTGGGGAAACATTATTTCAGGTAGACGTGCAACCTGTGGCCTGCAAAATCTGTCATGGTGTGAATGGAAATGGGCTGGGCATTATGGCTCAGGGATTGAATCCTTCGCCGCGCAATTTCAACTGCAAGGAAACGATGAAAGAAATCTCCGATGGACAGTTGTTCTGGATAATTCGCAATGGTTCACCTGGAACGGGTATGCCCGCATATAAGAGTCTCAAGGATCGGGAAATCTGGCAAATTGTTCATTACTTGCGGAAGTTTACCCAAGCTAGGCGTAGGTAAAGCGATGATTCTGGTTTTGATCATTGTTTTATTTTTTGTTGGTGAGGTGAGAGAGGTTGTGGCGGAGCCGACCGCACCTTTTTCTTTTCAGATTCAGCAGGTTTCTGGTATCTGTCCACAAAGTCGTAAAACCCGAAAAGCTCCAAGCCGATATCTCAAAAAGAAAATTCCCATTCTAGCTACATCTGAAAACCTTGCGAAAGGAAAGCGACTGTTTAACCAGGATGCAAAACCGACTGCCTGCAAGTTGTGCCATGGTGCGAGGGGGAACGGAAATGGAAGTCTGGCAAGAAGGATGGCCCCACCTCCCAGAAACTTTACCTGCTCTGAAGTGATGAAGGATCTTCCTCCCGGCCAGTTATTCTGGATTATTCGGAACGGATCACGTGGTACAGCCATGCCGGCTCATAAGCCTACTCTGAAACCAGAAGAAATTTGGCAGTTAATTTTATATATAAAAAGTTTCCTTGCAGCTTAAGGATTGTAATTGTTTGATGGGAGAAAATTTATGCGGCGGATATTGGTTGGTTTTTTTGTGGTTTTAGCCCTTGTTTTTCTGTTAATACCTTCAGGGTTATGGGCTGGGGGTGATGGGTTTGCAGAAAAAATCATTTACACTCAATGCAAAAACTGCCATCGGTTTGAAGGCAAGCCAAAATCTAGATTTGACTTAAAAGCACCGGACTTGATGTGGAGTGGTGTGAAATACCAGCGTCCCTGGTTGCTCCGCTGGCTGATAGGACAGGAGGATAATCTTTACCCCAATGGTTATCGTTGGGACAAACTCCGGTTTTCCGGGAAGCATATGATTTTGATGAAGGAAGAAGCCGTGGTAATTGCCGATTATATGGAAAAAACTTTCCATGATCCCCGCGTAAAGAAAAGTTCTATCGATTTGTCTACTTTTACAGAAATGGAGGCCCGTTTAGGAGCATTAATTTTCCGTGAATACTCGTGCCTAGGTTGTCACCAACTCAAGGATGACAATGGAAAGAAAAGAGGAGGGCCGGTCAGCGTGGATCTTTTTGATGCCGGCAACCGTTACTCACTGGACTGGTGGACCCGGTTTGCCGAAAATCCTCAGGACTTTACTCCACATAGTGGAGAATATCTGGCTGACATCAGTCCTCGTAAATTAAGACATCTTATCGGTTATGTCATGACCCTTGGTGTGAAGGATTTTAAGTTTTATGAACCCTGGAAAGCAGAGCCTTTCAAAATAGCTGATGTTAAACGTGGAGCCAAAGTTTATAAAGAATATTGTGCTCAGTGCCATGGCCTCAAGGGTAAGGGGGATGGGCCGGGTGCCAAGGGGCTGAACCCAAAACCCACTGTTCATGCAGACCTGCCACTTTCCGATTTTCCGATTAATTATTTGTACAACCTCATATACTTCGGAGGAAAGAGTGTTGGAAAATCCTCTAATATGCCCGACTGGGGTCTGACCTTACCCATGCAAAGCCTGGCTGATGTCATCGCTTACGTCCGTTTTACCTTTAAAGGGCACAAAGAATAAAAGGTGTCGTGTTCTTTCCGGAGGAGAGTGTCATATTGAATACTCATCCATTGCTGTTTTTTTGTTTGGAAACTGGGGTTTAGAGGTTCTTCCAAGTCTGAAGTTTGGAGTTTGACTTAATTCTATAAAAAATTAGA
>DUAA01000297.1:0-5441 GCA_012961055.1 Nitrospinaceae bacterium | reverse complement strand
CTTTTCTAATTTTTGAGTAGGAGGTCGATATGTCCCTGATAGACCAAGCAGCCAGCGTCAAAGGTAAAATCCTAATCATAGATGATGAATCAGAAGTTAGAGAGGTATTGAGACTTCAATTGGAAGAGGCAAATTACAATGTGATTGAAGCGTCAGATGGTGAAGAAGGCGTTACTTTGATGAAGTCGGGTTCCAACCTGCTACAAGTTGGAATGATTATTTGTGATATCAGGATGCCTAAGGTTAATGGTATTGAGACCATTGAATATTTGAAACGAAATGCTCCTTCTATTCCGATCGTTGTTGTTACAGGTTATCCAGATTCAGCTTTGGCTGTTTCGTTGTTAAAAAAGGGTGTGATGGATTATATGGTTAAACCTATTGAGAAAGTAAAGCTGTTAGAAAAAGTTGCAGAAGCGCTTGCAGCTCCGCAAAAATTTGATTATGTCTGAACTGGATATCCATAATAATGAGAAGTTGACTCCATGGATATTACTCAAGACAACGCCTCTGTTCGTAGTGATGGCGCAGGGGAAGCACGAAAGGGCGTACGTACCGGATTAAAAAATAAGCTGATCTGGACTATGCTTGGGGTTGGCGCGTTGCCCTTGATGTTGGCTATGATCCTTTCCTATCTGCAGGGGACAAGGTCCTTGCAGGAGTTGATCGGGGCTAGCTTTAAGGCTTTAGCCTACGAAACTTCCACCAAAATAGACCTGCTCATTGAGGGTGAGATTTCAAGGAATATCCGTCATGCCGCTCACCCTGTCATCCGATCTGCCATTGAGAGTTTTAACCAGACACTCTTGGCTATTGATCCCATAACACAGGAAAAATTTATTCTGGAATCGGCAAAGACCTTGGCCCTTGGCTCGTCTCGGCCCCTTTTGGATGAAGAGTCCAGTCGTGTCCTTCAAAATTTTCAGAAAAGAAAAACCTTGTCCGTCCTGGCGACTAGAGCCTTATACATCACTGATGCATTTGGGATTCTTAGGGCTAGCGTTAATGACTTTCCTGAATTCCTCCATGCCGACAAATCCGATTGGGAAAAAACCATCGTAGGAGGAAAAGATTTTGTTTATATAGGTCCGATTACGTTTAATGAAAAAGCTCAATCGTTCCTGATGAACTTTGCCTTCCCCATTCTGAATGAAAAAGAAAAGACCATTGGGGTTTTACATCATATTTTTGACACGAAGGAGTTTTTTTCTGGTTACCTAGAACCGATTACTTTTGGTGAAACGGGCCATGTCATGATGATCGATTCGAGAGGGATGGTGCTCGATTGTCCTATATTGCCAACGGGATTTGTGTTGCCAGACCCGGTTCTGGTTAAGAGTGTTACAGGGAAAAATCCGGATTGGGCTCAAACTATGGGAGATGGTCATGGCGGAGAAGAACTTTCTATTATCGGGTTTTCACCTCTGGAACAGACTCGGGAATGGATAGCACGCTCGCAGAGTAAAACTTGGTACACCTTTGCGTGGCAAGCTTCAGATGAGTTATTTGCCCCTATGCAAAAACTTTTTTTATGGGTCTCCATGGCGGGAGTGGTTTCCATTCTGTTGATTGGAGGTATGGGTTCCCTAGCAGCAAAGAAAATCGTCCAACCTATTCGTAAACTTCAGAAAGCTGCAGAGCGTATTGGCAAAGGTGAAAGAGTGGATCCATTGGAGATTAAAACCGGGGACGAACTTGAGGCGCTTGCCAATGAAGTAAATCAGATGAACAATCTTCTACAACAGTCTTTTTCAGGTTTGGAAACCCAGGTACTCGAAAAAACTGAGGAGGTTCTTTATCTCAAGAAATACACCGATAGTATTCTCAGGAGCGTTCCCGATGCGGTGGTTATTTTTGATCCCTATCTGAAAATAGAATATGTGAATGAGACATTTGAAAATGTTGTCGGACAAACTGCCGATGAGCTTCAAGGATATTCCTTAAATGACTTGAGGCTCGAGTCCACTCCAGCTTGGAAGGTTTTACATGATGAACTCCACAACTTTCGGAACGAAGTGGTTTCGGTTTCTTCCCGAAAGCTTAGAAACCAGACCATAAGATGTTATACCGCTCAGGACCCTCTTGTCCCAAAGGAGTCTCCCTCTCTGCAAAGCTTGAAACAAACTGTCAAACTGGATGGAAGGGTTTTCGCTTTTCAGGTTTTTGATATCGTCATTCATGACGACAGCGGTAAGAGACTTGGACTCCTTTTAAGAGATGTTACTGAAGATGTGGAATTGCATGACCAACTGGCAATGGTGGAAAAACTGTCTGGCCTCGGCACCCTTACTGCAGGCATTGCGCACGAGTTAAACAATCCACTGGTTTCTATTATGGGTTTTACAGAAGCGATTATAGGGGAAAAGGACGAGGAAAAAATCCAAAAATATGCCAACAAAGTTTTTGACCGTTCCAAGCATATGGCTTCCATTATTTTAAATATGTCGGGTTATGTGCGTTCGTCAATGACCGTGGAAGAACAGGATGTGAACCTCAACGAATTGATCGATGCGGCTATCCAGATGGCCATTCTTACTTCCTATAACAATGATATTAAACTGGATAAGAATTTTTCCGACATACCGCCTATTAAAGCAAAACCGGAAGAAGTTCAGCAGATCTTTATCAACCTTCTGACAAATGCTGTGCAGGCGATGGAAGGGAAAGGGGAACTGAGAGTCTCAACAGAATATTCAAATGGAAACATTTTGGCGATAATTAAAGATGCGGGGCCGGGCATTCCACAAAAATACTTGTCAAAAATATATGATCCATTTTTTACTACCAAGGAGCAGGGCAAGGGGACCGGTTTGGGGTTAAACATTGTCCATCAGTTGGTAGTGAAAATCGGCGGAAAGATTGATGTCTCCTCTCAGGTGGGAAAAGGAACGACGTTCTCCTTGACCTTTCCAGTCATCGAAGTATAAAATTTTTGATTTTCTGTTTGCTCCAATGCAATATACTTTCTTAAATACTATCCAACATTAATTCCTGGTTAATTTTGAGCCTAATAAAAATGAGCATGTATCGGATGTCTGGGATGATTTTTTTTGTGGCATTGATGTGGATGTCTCCTGCTTTTGCAGATCATGAACCGGAAAAATCTCAATGTCCGCAAAAGCGGCAGACCTCAAAAGCTCCTGATGAATTTTTGAATTTGGTCAGTCCTCTTGCTGTTTCGAAAAAGCGAATTGAGAAGGGGAGGTTGCTTTATCAAACTCAGGCTACTCCCCTTCAGTGCCGGCACTGTCATGGAAAAAAGGGGAGTGGAGTTGGGCATATGGGGTTGGAAGCCAATCCTCCTGCGCGAAACTTTACCTGCTCTGAAATAATGAGAACTATTTCGGATGGGCAGATGTTCTTTGCCATCAAGAAAGGCATTCGGGGCACGACTATGCCTGCATACTCTGATCTGGTGGATTGGAAAATATGGGTGTTGATACAATATATTCGCTCCCTCGAGTCAAGAGACCTTTGAAGAAGTCGAAAAACCTGAGTCCCTGAACTCTTCACTACATTTAAAATGACAAGACAGAGCTTTTTGAGGATCACAGTGACGAAGAACCTCTAATCATAGTTTATCAAGCCGTGAGAATAGGTTGTCTGCTAAATGAAGCTAGTACTAGTTAGCCTTATGCCTAGTGAATTGTAAGCTTTTTATATTTTGATCGTCTGTTCTCTTCTTTTCCTCCTAATTCTTGTTTTCTTTTTTCCTGATATTCTTCAAAATTTCCCTCGAACCACCTTACTTTGCTGTTTCCTTCAAAAACCAGAAGATGCGTACAAATGCGATCTAAAAAAAATCGATCATGGCTGATGACTAGAACACACCCGCTAAAATCAAGGATTGCGTTTTCTAGATTGCGCAGAGTGGTTACGTCCAGGTCGTTGGTGGGCTCATCCAGAAGCAAGACGTTGCCACCTCTTCTGAGTAATTTTGCTAGGTGGACCCGGTTGCGCTCTCCGCCGGAAAGTTCGCCTACCTTTTTTTGTTGATCCGTGCCTTTAAAGTTGAATCGACCCACATAAGCTCTGGAACTGATTGTCTTTCCGGCGACCTCTATATGTTCAGTGCCGCCAGTGATTTCTTCAAACACAGAATTGTCGGAGTTTAGGTCGTGGCGATGTTGATCAACATAGGATAGTTGTACGGTGGAGCCCAGCTTAAGACTTCCCGAGTCAGGGTTTTCTTCTTTGGCTATCATACGAAACAAGGTGGTTTTCCCGGCTCCATTAGGTCCGATCAACCCGACCACCGCTCCACGCGGCACCGAAAATGTAAGATCTTTTATGATGGGGTCTCCCTCCTGGTAGCCTTTGGTAAGAGATTCAGCTTCGATAACTTGTTGGCCGAGTTGAGGTCCGGGAGCAATTTGTATTTCAAGCGAGTTATCATCCATGTCTATCTTTCGTGTAGATAGTTTTTCGTATTCGTTGATCCTGCCTTTGTTGTGTTTACGTCGTGCTCCGGGAGTTTCCTTCAGCCACTGCAATTCCTTTTCCAGACGTTTTTGCAAGGTCGAAGCAGTTTTCTCTCTTCTTCTGAGAACCTCCGCCTTTTGTTCCAGCCAGGAACTGTAGTTGCCTTCAAACGGTTTGCCTTTGCCGCTTTCCAATTCTAGGATCCATTGTGTAATATTGTCGAGAAAATAACGGTCATGAGTGGAAACAATGATATTGCCAGGATAACTGGAGAGTGTGTTTTCCAGCCATTGCACGGTTTCGGCATCAAGATGATTGGTGGGTTCATCAAGAAGAATCATGTCGGGTTTCTGTAAGAGAAGTTTGCAAAGTGCAACTCGTCGAGCTTCGCCTCCAGAAAGAGTCCCAGCTTTTTGATCATCGGGGGGAAGAACGAGAGCATCCATAGCAACCTCAACTTGTCGGTCCAGTTCCCATCCTCCTGCTGCGTCAATTTGATCTTGAAGCCGACTCATTTTCTCTAGGGCTTTTTCCATCTCTTCATCAGACATAGGCTCGGCCATTTTTGCGCTAATTTCGTTGAAATCTTCGATCATTTTCTTGATATCTCCAAAAGCCTGCTCAACATTTTCCCTGACCGTTTGCTCATTGTCCAAAGATGGTTCCTGCGATAGAAACCCGATTGTCGTTCCTTTTAATGGAGCAGCACGTCCTTCAAACTCTTGGTCTTCTCCTGCCATGATTTTTAGAAGCGTGGATTTGCCTGATCCATTCTCTCCGACGATTCCAATCTTTGCGCCGTGGTAAAAACAAAGGTTGATTCCTTTCAAAACATCATTCCGTCCATAGTGTTTGGTCAGATCCTGCATAGTGAAAATATATTCTCCCGACATAAAACCTCTCTATAAAAAAGTTATTCCAGCGTAGTCGCCGGTGGAAATTTGTAATAATTTTATCCGACGAGCAAACGTTATTCTCAGCTTAATGGGTCTTTGCTAATTCCCCCTTTCGACAGAGGG
>DUAA01000296.1:4212-9509 GCA_012961055.1 Nitrospinaceae bacterium | reverse complement strand
CCCGAGTGCGAGAAGACGAACTTAAACTTTTCGGTTTCCTGACTGAGGTAGAACAAAGTATTTTCCAAAAACTCATCATCATTAACAAGGTCGGGCCTCGCCTTGCTCTGGGCATCCTATCTGGCATGCCACCAGAGGATTTTATTTCCGCCGTGATGAATAATGACTCCGCAAAACTAAGTTCCATACCCGGTGTCGGGAAAAAAACCGCCGAGCGCTTGGCCATGGAAATGAAAGACAAATTGGCAGACCTGGCACTGGATATGGATCATAGGTCTGATTCTGCATCTATAAAAAGCTATTTTGATGATGCGCTCTCGGCTCTTGTCCACCTCGGCTATAAAAAACCGGAAGCGGAAAAAGCCCTAAAAACAATCTATAACCTGAACGGCAAAGATACCAGTCTGGAAGATCTCATTAAAGAAAGTTTGAATATTTTATAATGGAAAACGACAGACTTATAGATTCGGAACTGAGTAGCGAAGAGATCAAATATGATAATAGCCTCAGACCCAGCCAACTAACCGATTATGTCGGGCAGGAAAAGATCAAGGAAAACCTGAACATCTTCATAGCCGCCGCCAAGATGAGGGAGGAGTCCCTCGATCATGTGCTGTTTTACGGTCCACCGGGTCTTGGAAAAACTACATTGGCAAATATTATCGCTTCCGAAATGAGAGCAAACATCAAAAGCACTTCCGGCCCAGTTATCGAAAAGTCAGGAGACTTGGCAGCTCTTCTCACTAACTTAAAGAAAGGCGATGTTCTTTTCATCGATGAGATCCATCGCCTCTCCAATGTAATCGAAGAGATTCTCTATTCAGCAATGGAAGACTATAAACTAGACATCATGATCGGTCAGGGACCCAGCGCTCGCTCCATAAAGTTGGAACTACCACCCTTCACCCTAGTAGGGGCAACGACCCGGGCTGGCCTGCTCACCTCTCCCCTGCGTGACAGGTTTGGGGTGGTACACCGACTCGACTATTACAGCGAGAAAGAACTGGAAATCATTCTTACCCGTTCGGCCAACATTCTTAAAATCTCCATCGTCCCTGAAGGAGCCAACGAAATCGCTCGCCGGTCGCGTGGCACACCAAGAATTGCCAACCGCCTGCTAAGGCGCGTGCGTGACTACGCCCAAGTAAAAGCCAATGGCATCATCACGCGCGAAGTCGCCTCCAATGCTCTCGAAATGATGGAAGTGGACAATAAAGGGCTCGACAAAATGGATCATAAGCTGTTGTTGGCAATGATCGAAAAATATTCCGGTGGACCGGTAGGTATCGAAAGCCTTGCCGCATCCATCAGCGAAGAGAAAGACACCATCGAAGACGTGTTGGAACCCTACCTCATCCAAACAGGATTCATTCAACGCACTCCCCGTGGCCGGGTAGCCACGTCATTGGCGTACAAACATTTCAACAAACTTCCACCCAGTCAAAAGAATCAAAAAAACCTATTTTAAAATTCTTGAGATTAAAAATGACAAGAGCAAAAATTTTTCTCCACAAAAAAACTAGAAAGCTTATGACAATAAGTCTGGCTCTACTTACCCAGCACACATGATCTTGAGTTTAAAAGGTTTCAGTGCAGTGACTGGATATGTGGATATAAATATTTTTATTTCCTGCAGGAAGTTCAGCATAGCAATCAAACTGCCAGAAAAACCTTGATTAAACTGTCAAAGATGAAGAAGTGAAACAGCTAAAATACTTACCCAATAGTCACATCAAAAAGGAGTATTCCGTCCTTAAAAATACATCCTTAACTATTTATCCAGACTCAAGAAACTCATCGATAACATTATTAAATTGAGCAATTCTCTCTAAGGGGAGAAGTCCCAGGAATACTTACCCGTTTCGGCGCTCTCAATGTCCACCTGATCTCCGGCTTTAAGCAGTCCCACCCCGGCAGGAGTACCGGTGAAAATAATATCACCCGGCTTCAAGGTCCACCATCTACTCAACTTATAAATCAAACTCTTGACGGGGAATATCATGTTTCGAGTATTGCCCTGTTGTCGAAGGTCACCATTAACCGAACACCAGAACGATAAATTTTCAAGGTCGATAGAGTCTGGATCGTATGCCTTGAAAATTCCAAGCGGAGCACTTTGGTCAAACGATTTTGAAAGCTCCCAAGGAAGTCCGGATTTTTTTAACCGATCTTGAACATCTCGCAGTGTTAAATCCAAACCCAAAGTGATTCCGGCAATATGTGACAAGGCATCCGCTTCTAGAATATCCCGCCCTTCCTGACCGATCAATAGAACCACCTCTACTTCATGATGCAAAAGATTGCCATGTTGAGGCACAAACAAGTTTGCGCCTGGGGCCACAATACTAGCAACCGATTTCATAAACACCACCGGTTCCTCTGGCGCTTTACCCCCCAGTTCTTTTACGTGTTCATCATAATTTTTGCCTATACAAAAAATCCGGTAAGGTTCAAACAACTTGCCATTTATCGAAATCTGCAACACATGAGCTACCTCAGTTATCTGAACCACTTTTTACGTTAGTATTCCCACTTTCAGAGGATATGTATAGCCTCTAGCGCTGGATGTCAATAATTCAGTGAATTATGTCGTCCAATTTGGTTATAGTTTTCAATCAGTATCTGAACTTCCAGTGAGGGTGTAAAGGGTTCTCCACCCAGTAATTCATCCCTTAACTTTCCATCGACCGATTTATTACATCCACTCTTCCAAAGAGTGGATGTAAATAATGAGCCGTACCCCATGAAGCCAACAGACCTTATTCCGACCCGATAAACCTATTGCAAATTGGCCCCAGCCAAGTGAAAACTACAACTTGAATTACCAGCCTCGTTCGGTTAATCTCAACCCTCTCAATAAGTTTAGGAATTAAAAAATGATCAAGACGACTTTGATCGGGCATGCCTGCCTCCTCATACAATCGAAAGAAACAACCATAATGACCGACCCGGTTTGGTTCGATTATCTGTGGGAAGAAATCAACACATTATGTCCCAGTATCATTCTTGAAAAAGATAAAGTCCCCTCGCTTGACGTTCTAAATATTTCGCACCGGCACCAAGACCATTTCGATGTACGGACTCTGGCTTACCTAGTCCAAAATGAGAGGATCATCACCCCCGACACCATCATCCTTGCGCCTCAGGACAATCTTCTTTTAGATATTCTTAGCGAACTGGAATTTAAAAATATTAAAGTAGTCGCAGATTTCGAGCCCATTCAAGTCAAGGATGTGACAATAACGCCCACCCCTTCACGAAACCAGTTGAGCACCGCTGAAGATCCTTTTCCTGAACATGGATTGCTAGTGAATGACGGAGAGGTGACAATATGGAATCAAGTCGACTCTATGGTGAATCCAGATATTATCCAACACATCGGAGAGTTGTACGGTCAGATAGATTTTTTTCATTCTCGGTTTGTTCCTTTAATTGAGGGCAACCTTTCTTATAACAGGCCCCTCACATTGCCTGTTGACGAATACTGCACTTTTCTGAACGTGGTGAAGATGCTGAATCCAAAAATGGTGGTGCCCGGATCAGCAGCTTTTCGATATCGAGATGAGTTGATTTTTATGAATCAGGTTTCGTTCCCCATTACTCAGGATCAGTTCCTAAGGGACTTGACCGCCTTTTGTCCGGAAGTACCCAGTGCCCCATTTTTTTCCGGTGATGTCGCCCATATTTCCAAGGAAAAAGTGACGATCGAAAAACAGTCATCTGACTTTGTACAGGTCAAAGAAGACGACAGTGCTCTTATAACCTTCAAACCACATGCTTACATTCCCGCGATCAAAACTCAAACTACGGATCCTAAACAATATAAAAGTGAAATAAAAGTCGTAGATAATTTTATTAAAAATTGTTTGCTCGATCGGATCATAAACAGCGAATTGCTCGACGGTTGGCATCATTGGCAGATTGTTTATCAACTGGAAGTATTTGGGCAAAAAGATTCTCAGGCATGGAGCATAGATTTTGGACAACCTGGGAAGCCACAACTTCATAAAGGAGACATTGGAAAAATCAATCTCTACGAAGGCATCTCTTCATCAGAGCTATGCAATCTTATAGAAGGAACCACATCCTGGGATTATGTGACCCTTTGTGGGAACTACCGGACTTTTAATAATATATATCGGATCACAAATGGTGGGTTTGAGCTTCCTCCAGAAGACAAGTCCAATTATGCTCTAGAACCCTTGATGGATATTTTTCCCTGGGACACCAATATGGATCGTCAAAAATTCATGAAAGATGTCCAACGTTGGAAAGGCAAATCTCAATAGCCCATAAATCCACAGAACGAGCCGGCCAATGAATTTGAACAAAACGGTCTCGAACGGGTGGAGATGCACCCCATCCGCCCATACGTTAAATTTACCGGGGGGTTGGGTCGAAAAGAAATATTTTCAGTCCATTTGTACAGGTATTGCGTTGACACGCGGCTCTGTCAACTGTCACAACAGCTACCCTAACAGCCCGAAAAAGGATTTTGTGTTTGACGATGTGATGGAAAGTACTTTAGTGAAACTAAGGATTGATTAAAACTTTCATCACTCAGGACATTGTAAGAATAAAGCAGAGTCGGTGAATCAATTCCACACGGCTTGGAATCTCTCAAAAAATTCGGGTTCCATTTTTGTGGTGCCAAAGATATTGACTTTCTGATGAGAATTGAATCCGTGGAAGTCGCGACTACCGGTTACGATGAGATCTAAGTTTTCTGCCAGGTTGATGAAATAGGAAACGGTGCCCATTCTTTCGTGATAAGGGTAATGGCACTCTAGACCCAGAAGTCCCATTGTATTTAGTTCCTCCAGCAATACCGGAGCATTTTCGGGCAACCGCCCTTTTTCCGGGCAAATGAGAGAGTAAGACCGCTCTCCCGGATGAGCCATCACCGGCACACCCTTACTTTCCCGCACCAAAGAAATTGCGGTTTGCACATCCAGGTTTTCCCGCTCAATATTATATTTGACCAAATATCGCTCAAAGGCCTGATACGTACTTGAAACGATGCCGAGCCTCACCATCTCACGCGCAAGATGTGGCCTAGCAAGAACCCCCTCGGCAGCTCTTTTTACGTTCTCAAATTTTATCGCTCCCTGAAACTTTTGCGGGATCACCTGATTCACTCGTTCGATCAACTGAAGCATTCGATTTTCTCGAGTTTCCGTCATTATCTTCACCCGAGCCTTGAGCTTGGGTTGGATGGATTCATAATCCTTGAAATAAGCGAGCATATGAATATTGAAGTCATGAAACTTGACGGTGATTTCAATGCCAGGGAAAGC
>DUAA01000296.1:0-4083 GCA_012961055.1 Nitrospinaceae bacterium | reverse complement strand
GATTTCGGATTTGCGTATGACCATCGGATGAGCACCTATTTGGTTTCCATTGTAACGGATTTCGCATTGTTTTCATAATAAAATACGATATCTCTTTACACTCTATAAGCACCCTATAGTTAACAAGACTTTAGCTGTATCTCTATTTCTTCGTGATCTGAAGCCCCTACAGCCTTATTTTCTTTATCTATTCCATATTTAAGGCCTAGAGGACGTTGATTTATTAAGAGGTTTCCGATACCTTAATGCTCATGAAACAGTTGGTATTTATTTTTCTGGTATTTGTAGTAGGTTGTCTTTCATTAGTGCAAGGCCCAGAGTCTTCCACTCAATCTCGGGAGATTCTCATTATATATACCGGCAATTTGATGGGGGAATTGAAACCCTGCGGATGTGACAAAGAGGAAGACCAGGGCGGCATTGAGCGCCGCATGCAATACCTCATAGATACACGAAAAAAACACCTTCATACCTTGCTTGTGGACACCGGCGACCACTTTAAAAACCCTACTCGTCAAGGAAAACTGAAAGCAGAAACACTCCTTACCGCAACAGAAAAAATGGCATACGATGCGGTCGCATTAGGAGATAAAGACCTAGTTTATGGCGCGCAGTTTTTAAAAGATCGAACTCAAATACCCTGGATTTCAGGAAACCTGAAGATCGATAAATTTGAGCCCACTCGGTCACGTGTGAAAACTTTCACGAACGGATTAAAAGTAGGTATTCTAGCTGTAGTCGATCCGGATTTATTTTATGACCATATTAACCTGCAGATTAAAGACCCTAAACAAACCGTCGTGAGTCTGGTGACTCATTTGCGAGAGACAGAAAACCCGGACATCATCATTCTTCTCACCCACGCCAAACGGGAAGCGGCCCTGACTTACTTGAATATGGAAGGGATCGATATTGTAATCAATGGACACATTGTGACTGAATCGGATGTGATCGATACGGTACCCGTCCAAAAAATAAGGAAACTTTTTGTCCAATCCTCCTCTAGAGGTCAAAAAATGGGAGAATTGAGGGTGATCGTCGATCAAGAAGGAAACAAGTCTTTCAGTCACCAAATGGTTAAACTGGATTCAAGTGTTAAATTTGATCCTGAAATGGTAAAATTATACAAGCACTACAACAATCAAATAGAAGCCATGTTTTTTGAGAACCTGGCTGACAAACGGAACATAAGTAGACAATCGGTTTACGCTGGGGAAACGGTATGTAAAAATTGCCACCCTACTGAACATGCAGTCTGGTCTAAATCGCAACATGGTCAGGCTTACAACACTTTGAGGGAAATTAACAAGGCTTTTGACCCCGAATGTCTGGTCTGCCATGTAGTTGGATTCAACCTGCCGGGCGGCTTTATTAGCGAAATAGACACCCCTAGTTTAAAAAATGTTCAATGCGAGATTTGCCACGGTTCGGGTCAGGAGCACGTATCAGCCCCAAAGCCTGGCTTTGGAAGTGGCGCCGAAGAAACTTGCAAGCAGTGCCATGTGAAAAATCACAGCCCGCGCTTTAATTACGCAAAATATTGGCCAAAAATCAAACATTAATGAGTAGGCGTTTACTAAATATAAGGAGAGGTTCATGAAAAAGCTTTCCTCTGTTTTACTGACTATTTTTTTCTTCATTCCCGGATGGGTTCTGGCAGATGAAACAATTCGCGGGAAATATGAAGTAATTGGCGACATCAGTAAGTTGAAAAATATTAAAACAATTGAAATGACCGAATTTTTCAATTACTCCTGCGGACATTGCTACAAATTCTTGGAAACATCAAAACGCCTGCACAAAAAGTTTAAAGATAAACTTCATCATAAAAAGTTCCCCATTTATTGGGGCAACCAAACAGCTTATCCAGCAATGGCTTTTTATATTGCCGATGAACTGGGAATTGAAGAGGAATTCACTCAGGAATTATTTGATACGAATTTCAAATTGGGCATCAATATTTTCCAACCCAAAGTCATTAAGTTTCTAGCAAAAGAATATAAATTTTCCAAGGAAATGACTGATGGAATGCAATCGGCGGCTATTAAGTCAAAAACCGAAAGTTCCCTAGAATTGGCACAAAAATTCAAGGCCAACGAAACACCAACCATAATTATTAATGGTATCCTGAAAGTAGCACCCAGCATGACCAATGGAAGTACTGACGAAATGACAGACAATCTGGAAATAATTTTTGAAGACCTATTAAATAAAAATGGCTAGATTCGTAGGTGATATATCCCGCAACGTAAATCCTGTTCAAAATTCTAAAATGAGCCTGAAAAAATATTTTCGGATATATTCGTTGGGCTTGGTGGTCGGACTTTTTACCCTATGTCTACCGCAGATAAATACTCTGGGGCCAGCTAACTTCAATGGAACAGCAAATGCGGGATTATTTAATACTGATCTAGAAATTTTCGAAGAAGTCATAAATCTCGTTTCTGAAAAATATGTTTATTCTCCTGACCATAAAAAGCTGTTTACCGCTGCGATTGAAGGAATGATAAAAAATGCTGACGCGGAGGAAGTAACGCTTAGTAAAAACCCGAAAATCAATATCCTAAGGTATAAAAACAGGAGCACTCAATACAACCTGACCTACGATAAAAACCACGACTGGGACGAACTCCAAAAAGTTTATTATTTTCTCCACAACAACGCGCAGCATGCATTTACCAAGGAAAGTTTGGAAAGATCGGCAATTGAAGGAATAATGGGTTCACTCGATCCCTATTCACAGTTCATGGATAAAAGTTTATTTGAAAAATCCATGCGTGACACAGAGGGGAAGTATGGTGGACTGGGGATGGCGATCACCATGAAAGATAAAAAATTTTATGTGGTCAAGACCATGGATAATTCACCTGCTGAAAGAGCAGGAATTCTTGCTGAAGATTCTTTCGTAAGCGTGAACGGAAAAAATATCACAGAGATACATATAGAAGAACTGGCTAACCTACTTAGAGGCTATCCCGAAACCAAAGTCACTCTCACTCTATTGCGAACCAGCGAAGAAAAAAAACGAACTTACACCCTCACCCGAAAAATTATTTTAATCAACACGGTTGACTATAAAACTCTTGACCATAAAATTGGTTATTTAAAGATCAGTAGCTTTTCTAAACAAACCGAGAAACAATTCAAAACAGGTTTGAAGCAGGCTAAAAAAGATGGGGTGAAAGGATTCATACTGGATTTACGTGAAAACCCAGGTGGACTACTCAACCAATCGATCAAAGTGGCCAGTCATTTCCTTTTTCAGGGCCAAATGGTTGTCTACACACAAGGCAGAGCAGAAGGGGATTACCATGACTACCTGGGTCTTTATAAAGACAGTTTGCATCAAGTTCCGGTTGCCGTCCTCATAAATCAGTATAGCGCCAGCGCATCAGAAATTGTCGCTGGGGCATTGAGGGACTCAGGAAAGGCCCTTATCATAGGCGAAAATTCTTACGGTAAAGGTTCCGTGCAAACTATATTTAGGTTGAGTGATGGTTCAGGGCTGCGCCTCACCACTTCAAAATATTATACGCCTTCGGGGATAGATATTACCGAGCGTGGTATTGTCCCTGAGATCCATATCATTAATGATGTAACCGGAGAAGAGTTCACCGACTCACATGAAACATCTAAATACCCCATACAGTCTTCATTGAACTTAAAACTGTCAAACCTCAACAAATTTTTTGAAAAACAGGGAGTTACTTTAAACGTAGCACATGATGCAACCGTGGAACTGGCCCTTCGTATCCTAAAAAATAAAACCGTAGCCAGCAAAATTTGGTCAATGGAAAAAGCCCATGAAATAGCAGCCAATATTAATTATTAGCACATATTATTAAGCATACAAAGGTCCAAAAAAATGAATATTATCAATATCGATTACGAAGCTGGAACAGTTCAAAGTGATTTTTTCAATTGGAAAATTGTTTCGAATAACAACAATAAGTTTCTCCTATTGCAAAGGGAAGAAAATGGGCGATTTCATGCTGCAGAAGCTGATGTCAAAATGAAACAAATATGGGAGGTCAAAGAGATATCCTATCGTGGGCCTAACGGTGATAGTTATTTTTATGACGA
>DUAA01000295.1 GCA_012961055.1 Nitrospinaceae bacterium | reverse complement strand
ACATTTCATTCACTGTTCTATGAACCAGATTTTCCAGAGAACCAAACTCGTTAAGCAAATCTCGGCTTAAATCCACCGCATTATTTTTTGCGCGTCGATTTTCAGATCCAATAAGGATTTCCGACAAGTGAGCATCAGACAATGTGTTGTTTCGTACTTGATCAATCTTTTACGCGGATGCGTATCTTCTGGCCAGTACTTGATGGCGCTTGAATTCTTTCCTGGCATGCTAGCACCCTGGTTTCAGGTTTGTAACTGTTCTCTAAAATATTTCAAGGTCGTTTGTAAGCCTTTGTCTAGTTCGACCACTGGTTCCCAATTTAAATATTTTTTGGCTCGGGTGATATCAGGTTGCCGGACTTTTGGATCGTCTTCTGGCAGGGGAACGAAGCTAATTTTACTC
The DNA here is from genome assembly GCA_012961055.1 of Nitrospinaceae bacterium. Lineage (GTDB taxonomy): Bacteria > Nitrospinota > Nitrospinia > Nitrospinales > VA-1 > LS-NOB. The sequence continues at coordinate 9,133 of DUAA01000295.1, read as the reverse complement.
TTGCTGTTCGTGGCATGCAATATTTTCTCCGCTATTTCCTTAATCGTCATTTCTTTGGGATTGCCAATATTTATGGGTTCATTCTGATCAGAAGTCAACAAACGATAGATGCCTTCAACAAGATCGGACACGTAACAGAAGCTACGTGTCTGCGAGCCGTCTCCGTATACGGTTAAATTTTTTCCTGTGAGTGCTTGTTTTAGAAAGTTGGGAATAGCGCGGCCATCATTGACCCTCATGCGTGGTCCATAGGTATTGAAAATACGAATGATCTTGGTATTGATTCCATGTGTCCTGTGGTAAGCCATTGTGATCGCTTCGGCAAACCGTTTGGCCTCATCATAGACACCACGTGGCCCTATGGGGTTCACGTTGCCCCAATAATCTTCTGGTTGCGGATGTACTAAAGGATCGCCATAAACTTCAGAGGTGGATGCAAGAAAAAATACGGCCTTTTTAGCTTTGGCTAACCCCAAGACATTATGAGTGCCCAGTGCACCAACTTTTAGAGTCTGGATTGGAAGCTCTAAATAATCAATGGGACTGGCAGGAGATGCGAAATGGAGAATATAATCCAAATCTCCTTGCAAGTTGATGAACTCGGAAACGTTGTGTTCCACAAATTCAAACCTCTCACTTTTTATGTGGGCAATATTGTCCTTGGAACCCGTGATAAGATTGTCCATGCAGATCACTTCATGGCCTTTGTCTAAAATGTATTCACACAAATGCGAACCTAGAAATCCTGCTCCCCCAGTTATTAACGTTCTTGGCATATGGTCCTCATAGTTGATTATGAAGTTGGATCAAACAGGGTTCCCCGTTCAATTTTATTGCCAGCCAGAAAACTTTTGGCAGACATACTTTTTTTTCCTTCAGGTTGAAGTTCGGTAATGATTAGTCTGGCCTGCCCGGTACCCACCTCAATACCAACATCAGTCACCCGGGCAATTTGTCCTGGTATATCGTCGGGAGTTCCTTCAGTGACCTGGGCTTTTAAAATTTTCAAGCGTTTTTTATTTAACAAAGTGTAGGTTCCAGGCCAGGGCGTAAGACCCCGGACTTGATTAGAGAGAGTCGTTGCAGGCTGTTCCCATTTCACTAGACCCTCTTCTTTTTTTAGTTTTGGTGCATATGTAGCCAGACTATGATTTTGTGGGATGGGTAACAATGTGTTTTCTTCAAGCCTTCTGAGGGTTTCGAGTATTAGAGTTCCTCCCATTTTAGCCAAGGTATCGTGCAAGGTTTCTGCGCTATCGGTCTCAAGAATAGGCGTTTCCTGCATGAGTAAAATGTCTCCGGTATCCATACCTTTATCCATAATCATGCTGGTGACTCCGGTCCGGACATCGCCATTAAGAATGGAGCGGTGAATAGGAGCTGCCCCCCGATATTTAGGTAATAGGGAAGAGTGCAGGTTGATGCAGAATTGTTTGGGAATTTTAAGAAAGGCTTCATTTAATATTTGCCCGAAAGCCACTACGATAATAGCATCAGGACGATTCTGATTTAATGAATCGATGAACTCGGGATCATTAACCGTCTTAGGCTGCAATACAGGGAGATCAAAGTCCCGCGAAACCTGTTTAATCGGAGAAACAATAAGCTTCTGCCCGCGGCCTTTCGGTTTATCGGGTTGAGTGATGACCGAAAGTATGGAATGTGTAGAATGTTGCAGGGTTTTCAAGGTAGGGGTTGCGAATTCTGGTGTCCCCATAAAAACAATGTTCATGCATCCTGCTCTTTAAATTTCTTCTTAAATTTTCGTTTAAGTATATCTCGTTTCATTTTTCCAATGCTGTCCCAAAACAGAGATCCATTCAAATGATCCATTTCGTGTTGAAAAGCTCTCGCAAGGTATCCCTCGGCTTCGTAGCGTATTTCGTTTCCATCCAGATCACAACCTTTTACTTCTATCTGAGTGGCCCGGTTAACTTCTGCAACGACATCGGGAATACTCAGGCAACCCTCTTCACCGAGTTCACTGCCTTCCATTGCGGTGATTTCCGGATTGATTATGGAAATCAGATCCTCTTTGTCGGTTTCGACACCTATGTTGATCACAAACATGCGCCACGGCAAACCGATCTGGTTAGCAGCAAGCCCGACCCCTGGGGCAGCGAGGGTGGTTTCAATCATATTTTCCGCAAGCGTCATCAGTTCACCGTCAATATTCTTTATGGGCAGGCACTTTTTTCTTAAAACAGGATCCATCCAGTTCTTTATTGATAACACAGCCATGTTTAATAAACCTTATCGGTCATAGGTGAAAATATCATCAACGGTAAAATACCCTCTAATCTCCTGAAAAACAAGGAGATATGAGGCATTTTACCAAGAGCTAAAACAGGGGTTAATTTTAATACAGAATGGAACAGGTATCTAGTCAGTTGCTGAAAAATGCTGGATATATATAGCGTCGGTTCATTGCCTAGGTCGTTAACCGGGTCAACTAGGTGGTGTATTCCGCGTTGATTTTGACGTAATCGTAAGAAAAGTCACAGGTCAGGACTTCTTCCCATTCCTTTCCGCAATGTAGATCAATGGTTATATTGATTTCATGTTGTCGCATTGCTTTCTCCAATTTTTTTGGAGATAGATTCGTCGGGCACCCATTTTTCAAAAGCAGGTTCTTATTTAATAAAATATCAACTTTTTCCGGATTGAAGGGGGCACCGGCATTTCCCACTGCGCAATAAATTCGTCCCCAGTTCGGGTCTTCCCCAAACAAAGCCGTTTTGACCAACGATGAGGTGGCAACAGAGTTTGCTATTAGGTAGGCCTGTTTACGTGTTTTTCCTCCTTGAACACAGACGGTGACGAACTTGGTTGCCCCTTCTCCATCCAGAATAATTTTGGATGCTAGGTTTTTACATATTTTTGTTAAAGCTTTTAAAAATTCCCCGTAGCCCGAAGTGTTTGGTTTTATCGTTGGATTTTTTGCTTCACCGTTTGCAAGGACAATCACGCAGTCATTAGTGCTGCTATCGCCATCCACGGTAATGCGGTTGAAAGAGCGGTCAGTGGCTTCGATCAGAGCCAATTTAAGCGTCTTCGAGTCGATGACGGCATTGGTCCATAAAAAACCTAGCATGGTAGCCATATTAGGATGGATCATTCCAGACCCTTTGCTCATCCCTCCAATGACAATGCGGTGCCCCTTTAAATCGAAACTCACCTTATCTGATTTAGATACCAGGTCGGTGGTCATGATGGCTTCTGAGGCATCGGTCCAGTGTTTTTGCGACCGCCCCAGACTTTGAATCAGCTTAGGAGTGGCCTGCAATATTTTATGGGAAGGAAGTGGAACTCCAATCACTCCGGTAGAGGCGATAAGCACCTCCTTTTGTGGAATAGAAAGTTCCTCCGCAACTAATTTGGTGATTGCGTCACAGTCTTCAAATCCTTTTGGCCCTACTACGGTATTGGCGTTGCCACTGTTTACAATAATGGCTCGGCAAAACTTGGATTTAGACAGGGCGTTGCGGCTCCAGGTTACACCGGGAGAAACAATCCGGTTTTTGGTGAAGACACCTGCCGCAGTGGCCGGAACATTGGAAACTATCAGCGCCAGGTCTTTCGTGTTTTTATCCTTGATTCCACAGCTCAGTCCGACGGCTTTGAAACCCGGAACAACAGGGTTACGATTTTTTGATAATTTCATAATATCTAAGGAAAAATTGCAGGAGCCATGAGGCCGGTTTTTTCATCCAGGCCCAGCATGATATTCATATTCTGAATGGCTTGCCCCGAGGCCCCTTTAATTAAATTATCTATCGCGCTGGTAATGATCAGGCGCTGGTTTCGTGAATCCACTTTAAGTCCGATATCGCAAAAATTGGAAGACAGAACGTAACGAGTGCTGGCAAATTTTCCGGGATTCAACACCCGTATAAAACTTTCGTCTTTATAAAAGTTGCGATAGTGTTCGACCAGTTTTTCATCGGTCAGGGTCTGATTCAGGTTGATATAAATTGTGCTCAGCATTCCTCGGGTCATGGGCATCAAATGCGGGGAAAAAGTGAGGCGGACAGGTTTGCCTGCCACGGCGGAAAGTTCTTGCTCCATTTCCGGAGTGTGCCGGTGATCGGCAAGACCATAAGGATTGACTCCCTCGTTGACTTCACTATATTGCGTGTTCAAAGATGGTTTGCGTCCGGCACCGGAAACTCCCGACTTACTGTCGGAAATTATTGAATCAAGGTCCACCCAACCGGTCTGAAGAAGCGGAGCTAAAGCTAGAATCACACTGGTAGGGTAGCAACCGGGATTAGCAATGAATTGTGCGGACTGTATGGCTTCCCGGTGCAGTTCCGGTAAACCATATACCACTTGCTCCAGAAGTTCCGGGTTGGTATGAGTGACCGAGTACCAGTCTGTGTAAGCCTTTGGGTCTTTTAATCGATAGTCCGCGCTCAAGTCAATAACTTTACAGTCGTACTTTAAATAAGCAGGAACTTTGGACATGGCTGTGGTATGGGGCAAAGCCAGAAACAGGACTCCGCAATCATTGGCGATGTTCTCATCAAGAGGCCGAAGCTTAAGGTCAACCACTCCGTTTAATGAAGGAAAGACCTCAGCGATCGTTTGACCCTGAAAAGTTTCAGAGGTCAATACCGTCAGTTCGACATCTGGGTGATTGACGAGCAGGCGAATTAACTCCAGACCGGTGTATCCACTGGCTCCGGCAATGCTGACTTTTACCATTAAAAAAACTCCTATTTATGAATAGGGTTTTACTTCGATCGATTTTACTTGATTGATAAGAAAAAGGGGTGACTTTTCCCGGAAAAACCTTGCTTACCAAAAGAGATCAGCAAAGCTTCCGGATAAAAAACCTGCCAGCAAAAAGAGGATTATTGCCAGCCTCCTGCCACGTAGTGGCTAACGTTTGGAGAATTGAAACTTTTTGCGTGCCCCGGGTTGTCCGTATTTTTTTCTTTCTACGACTCTTGCGTCCCGAGTGAGGAATCCAGCTTTTTTAAGAGGGCCTCTTAATTCTGCGTTGGTTAAAATGAGAGCGCGGGAAATTCCTAAGCGTAATGCACCGCACTGACCCGAGAGCCCACCACCTTGAACTGTGGCTTGGATGTCTACAGTCTTTAATGTCTCAGTCGTAATCAGCGGGTGCTTGACGATACACTCGAGGCTCTCACGACAAAAGTACTCCTTGAGAGATTTATTGTTGACTGATATTTTTCCTTCGCCCATTTGAATCCATACCTTGGCAATGGACTCTTTACGTTTTCCTGTAGCGTAAAACTTTTCGATGGTGCCTTCCATAATGATATTAACTCCTGAGACTTATCTTTAATTGCAACCGTATGGTTTATAGGGTAACGACTTCTGGGTTCTGGCCCGTATGTGGGTGTTGGTCGGTATCATATATCCTGTAATTGTTGTTCAACGTTCTTCCTAATCTATTTTTAGGCAACATTCCATAAATGGCTTTTTTCAACAGATCAGCAGGCCGTTTTTCGAGAACCTCTTTTGCTGTGATGGATTTGATTCCACCCGACCAACCGGTATGATGGTAGTAAATTTTGTCGTCCCACTTTTTACCGGTTAGTTTAACCTTTGCGGCGTTGATGATAATGACATTGTCCCCGGTATCGACATGGGGAGTAAAAATGGGTTTGGTTTTTCCTCGAATGATCGATGCGGCTTTGCTGGCCACACGTCCTAGAGGTATGTCGGCGGCGTCGATAAGTACCCATTTCTTAACAACATCGCTCTGTTTAGCAAAAAAGGTTTTCATTATATTTCGATTTTCGTAAGAATTTATTTTTGGTATCGTAAACCGGTTATACTAAAAGAGATATGCTGTTCTGTCAATGTTTAATCCTAATTAAATCAATGTATCTATCGGATTATTTCTTTACTTTATTTTTGGGTGAAAATAGGCTAGGTTCGAGTGTTTGAAAACTTCTGGGCTTAGCAAGCTAACTATATGGAAAATATGACAAAATCAGAGGATGAAGGTTCTGCCCAGGAGCCCTCTCCAATCAGTATGGATGCAAAAGGTGAAGTTTTGGATAAGGCTATCGAACGCTCGCGGGAATTTTTGCTCTCCTGTCAGGATGAGAAAGGCTATTGGGTGGATGAACTGGAGGCCAATGTCACCATTTCGGCGGAATTGATTTTCTTCATGCATTTCACAGACCGGTTGGATTTGGTCAAACAGGATCAGATCGTAAAATATTTACTGGACCTTCAAAGGGAAGATGGCGGTTGGCCGCTATTTTATGGTGGTCTGTGCGACATCAATTCTACGGTTGAGGCTTATATGGCCCTGAAAATGGCGGGTCTGCCTGCAGACCGTGAAGAGATGATCCTGGCACGTCAGGCAATTTTTGCCAATGGGGGAATAAAAACAACCCGGGTTTTTACAAAAATGTTCCTGGCCATGTTCGGCCAGCTTTCCTGGGATGACTGCCCGGCTGTTCCTGTAGAAATTATTTTGTTACCGAATTGGTTCCCTTTCAATATCTATGAAATTTCCAGTTGGTCGCGGGGTACTGTGGTCCCACTTTCTGTCGTACGTTCCTTAAAACCCGTTCATAAATTTCCAGAAGGGAAGGATATCCAAGAGTTGTTTGCTGACAAGGATGGAGACTTGGGCCTCAAACCCGATGGTCTGTCTTTTACCAGCTGGAGCAATACTTTTATTTATTTGGACCGTTTTATCAGGGCTATCGGTAAGTTTCCCTGGAAACCGTTTCGTAAAATTGCCCTCTGTAAAGTGGAGAAATGGACCTTGGAACATCAGGAAGACGAGGGCGACTGGGGCGGTATTCAACCGGCGATGTTCAATGCACTTTTAGCTTTGCACCTTTTAGGCTATCCCAAAGACCATCCTGCATGTGTGAAAGGGATGGAAGCGGTGGACCGTTTCCTGTTGAAAAAAGATGGGCGACTCTGGATGCAGGCCTGCGTCTCGCCCTTGTGGGATACGGCAATTGCTGCCAATGCCCTGCTGGATTCGGGGTTGCCTTCGGACCATCCAGCTCTCATAAAAGCTGGGGAGTGGATCATAAGAAAGCAGGTGGTCAAGCGTGGAGACTGGCAGGTAAAAAAACCAGGAGCGGAGCCGGGGGGTTGGGCATTCGAGTTTTATAATGAGTTGTACCCAGATACCGATGATACCGCAGAGATATTGATTTTTCTCAATCGGGTTGATATTCCCAACAACCGCTGGAAATTGAGCGAGTGCGGGCGTGCAATGGATTGGCTTCTCAGCATGCAGAGCAAGAAGGGCGGTTGGGGAGCCTTTGATGTGGATAACGATAAAGAGCTGCTCAACAAAATCCCTTTTGCGGATCATAAGGCTTTATTAGACCCACCTACGTCAGATGTGACGAGTCGTATTCTATGGATGCTTGCGAAATGGGGATTTAAAAAACAACATCCGCAGGTCCAGCGGGCGATCCAGTTCGTCAAAGAAAATCAGGAAATAGATGGATGCTGGTTTGGCCGATGGGGAGTAAATTATATTTATGGGACGTTTTTGGCTTTGAATGGTTTGAGCGCCATTGGGGAGGATATGCAAGCCGCGTTCAGCCGGAAAGCGGTAACCTGGTTGGTGGATCATCAAAATGAAGATGGGGGCTGGGGTGAAACCTGTCAAAGCTATGCAGAGCCAAGCTTGCGTGGTCGGGGAAAAAGTACCGCTTCACAATCTGCTTGGGCACTACTGGGACTGATTGCCGCTGGTGTGGTAGAAAATCCTGCTGTGGAACGTGGTGTGCGTTACCTGATTGCAACACAAAATGAATCAGGAAAATTTTCAGGAAGTTGGTGGGAGGATGAATTCACAGGCACCGGTTTTCCTGTCCATTTCTTTATCAAGTACCATATGTACCAACATTTCTTCCCGCTGATGGCTTTGTCCCATTACCGGCGAGCCGCTAAGTGTTAGACCAATTAGAAAAGAGTTGTTGTAGCTTGTCCACCACTTGGTCAAGGGCAGGTATTTTTATGCATACAGGAAAATTTTGGTGTATAAATGTATCTTCATTTAAAAATCCATATAGGTCGAGGTGTTTGTTTTGAGGGGAGTGCAATGCGTAGGGGGATTGTTTTTTTTATTGTTCGTAATTTTGATTTCAGGTTGTGGCGGCGGTAGGGATGGGGAAGATGTGATCGAAAAATCTTCTTTTCTGATGCCGATAAAAGAGAATACTTGGGTACGTAAAGAAACAGTACGCAAAACCAGGGATGATTTCTTTGCCGCTGGAGGCAAAAAGACCACCGAAGTTCCTGTTGATTCTGCTCTGGCGGGTAAACTAAAAATACCTACTTCCTTAGCTGTTAACTCGCTGAAGGATTGTTTACATCAGACCAATATCCTCGATAAAACTCGCACCGAGGTACAGAAGCGAGGAGGGGTCTGGGGCGCTTATGAACGAGTAATCAAAGCCAAACCTTATTCGGATTATGGTATGCAGCTTGATAGCCAGGTCAACCGACTGGTGTTTTCACTCCAGCATATTTGTGAGAACTCCCAGGAAATTCAGTTAGGTGGATGGGGTATAGATATAGTACGAAAATTTAAAAGTATGGGCAAGGAAGGTTTCCGCAATTATTTTATAAGTTTGGGGGAAGTGTCTGGGGATGTTGATAGGTGGGTACGTTTTGCCGAATTTACTATTCAAAGCAAGAACCGTAAAATTCCTTATTCTAAAATTGGCGAGTCCCTTGCTCAGGCCAAAACCTTGGTAGTTTTATATGATGGTCTCTCGCAACGAAAAATAGAGGATGAAAGTTCCTTTCAAACGTTCCTTACAGAGGGCTCTACACTTCTTAGCGTGATCAACGAAAGTTTTGTGACTGACCCTCAACTCGTGCTCGCTATCCAGGATGAAGAAATACTTCCCTTCGACGATATCAAAGGCGAAATGTAGGCTTGGCGCCCTAATTACGATAGCTTTTTTGGGCGGGCAAATAGTCTTTTCGGTTTAATAGGGCTTTTCACCCTCTTTCCAGAAGAGGGCCATAGTGTATTTATTTCCTTAACCTTAGCTTGTCATGCCAGGATAGTTCCTCTGTATCAACAAAACTATTTCCAATTAGATAGTAGTCCCTGAAAAACCTTGTTATTCAGGGGATCATGTGAAAATGGGCGGATTCTTTA
>DUAA01000294.1 GCA_012961055.1 Nitrospinaceae bacterium | reverse complement strand
CAAGGTGAGTTGGCTTTAGGGCGTAACATTCTTGTGGCGTTCATGCCTTGGGGTGGTTATAACTTTGAGGATGCTATCATTGTTAGTGAAGAGCTGGTGAAGAAAGATGTGTACACTTCGATTCATATTGAAGAATTTGATGTGGAGGCCCGCGACACTAAGCAGGGAAAAGAGGAGATCACCCGGGATATATCCAATATAGGTGAAGATGCCCTGAGGAATCTGGATGAAAGCGGCATCATACGGATTGGGGCTAACGTGACACCCAACGATATTATGGTTGGCAAGGTCACGCCTAAGGGTGAGACTCAATTGAGCCCTGAAGAAAAACTTCTTAAGGCGATCTTTGGGGAGAAGGCTGGAGATGTTCGTGATACCTCTCTTAGGGTTCCTCCTGGAGTTTATGGCACAATTATCGATGTAAAAGTCTTCTCGCGGAAGGGGATTGATAAAGATTCTCGAACCTTAGCTATAGAAGAGGAAGAAGTTTCTCGCGTAGAGAAGGACTTTGGCGATGAAATAAAAATTGTTGAAAGCGAAACAAGAAAAAAGATGCGCACCGTTATCGTGGGCAGCGCGGCGATGAAATCTACTACGGTGGGGCGAATCACCTTCGAAAAAGGAACGGTGGTTGATGAAAAATTGATTGCTAAAATGAGTATTAGGGATCTCGTAAAAGCGCCGGTCAAGAGTGCAGATGCAAAAACACTTCTGGGAATGGAAGAAAACTCCAAAAGTCAAGTCCGACTTCTGAGGTCGATGATGAGTGACAAGGTTGCGTATTTGAAAAAAGGCGATGATCTTGCTCCGGGCGTGATTAAGATGGTTAAAGTTTCTATGGCCATGAAGCGCAGATTGCAGGTGGGTGATAAGATGGCGGGTCGTCACGGGAATAAGGGTGTGGTTTCTACTATTGTCCCGGAAGAGGATATGCCTTTTATGGTGTCGGGTGAGCCTATTCAGTTGATCCTGAATCCTTTGGGAGTGCCTTCGCGGATGAATGTCGGGCAGATCCTCGAAACTAATCTGGGTATGGCCGCTAACGCCGTAAACCAGCACATGGCTACGCCGGTATTTGATGGCGCAAGCGAGAAAGATGTCAGGGTTCTTCTTAAGGAGGGCGGTTGCTCTGAAACGGGAGAGATGGCGCTCATTGATGGAAGGTCTGGAAAATATTTCCGCCAAAAAGTCATGGTGGGTTATCTTTATATGCTCAAGCTGCATCATTTGGTTGATGATAAAATCCACGCTAGGTCTACAGGACCTTATTCTCTTGTGACTCAGCAACCTCTTGGAGGTAAGGCTCAGTTTGGTGGGCAGAGGCTCGGAGAGATGGAGGTCTGGGCACTAGAAGCCTACGGCGCAGCATATACTCTTCAGGAAATGCTTACGGTGAAATCTGATGATGTTGAAGGTCGTAAGCGCATGTATGAGGCGATCGTCAAGGGAGATACTCATTTAAATCCGAGTCTGCCTGAGTCGTTTAACGTTTTGGTCAAAGAGTTGCAAAGTTTGGCTATTGACGTGGATTTGATTGAGTCAGGAAAATAGTTGGTCAGATTTAAAAATAATAGGTTAGCTTTTTAGGCTTTAAATTTTTTAAGCCCTCAAGGCCTGTGATATAAAGAATGTTTCATCAAAAAGGAGAAATTCTTGTTGGATAGCCTGTCATATTTCGATAAGCCAAAAAACCCGATTATATTTGATGCCATCCGTGTGAGGATTGCGTCCCCAGAGAAAATTCGTTCTTGGTCCTATGGAGAGGTCAAAAAACCCGAAACCATAAACTACAGAACCTTCAAGCCGGAAAGGGATGGCCTTTTTTGTGCCAAGATATTTGGGCCTGTGAAGGACTGGGAGTGTACATGCGGTAAGTATAAAAGGATGAAGCATAAGGGTGTCATCTGCGAGAAGTGTGGCGTAGAGGTTATTCTTTCTAAGGTTCGCCGAGAGCGATTGGGGCATATTGAGCTGGCTACCCCCGTCGCCCATATCTGGTATTTTAAGGGATTGCCGAGTCGTTTGGGTCATTTGCTAGATATCCCGCTGAAGGATCTTGAGCGCATTATATATTTTGAGAACTATGTGGTGACCGACCCTGGTGACTCTGAAATGGAGGTTGGGCAGATATTGACCGAAGAAGAACATCGGGAGATGGAAATGGAATTTCCGGATACCTTTCGGGCAATGATTGGTGCTGAAGGCGTTGCAGAATTGCTTAAGCCGATGGATTTGGAGACTCTTTCAGTGGAGTTGAAAGAGGAGATGGTTACTACCAAGTCGGTAATGAACAGAAGGAAGCTTGCTAAGCGCTTGAAAATTGTTGAAGCGTTCCGTAAATCAGGAAATAAGCCGGAATGGATGATTCTTCAGGTTGTGCCGGTGATTCCACCTGAGTTGCGGCCGTTGGTTCCTCTGGATGGGGGGCGCTTTGCTACTTCTGACCTGAATGATTTGTATCGTAGGGTGATTAATCGAAACAACCGGCTGAAACGCTTGCAGGAATTGAAGGCTCCGCAGATCATCGTCCGAAATGAAAAGAGAATGTTGCAAGAGGCCGTTTCTGCTCTGTTTGATAATGGGCGTAGGGGTCGTACTTTACGTGGAACGAACAAGCGCCCGCTCAAGTCTTTGAGTGACATGTTAAAAGGTAAGCAGGGCCGATTCCGTCAAAACCTGTTAGGTAAGCGTGTGGATTACTCCGGCCGTTCCGTTATCGTGGTCGGGCCTCATTTGAAATTCCACCAGTGCGGCTTGCCGAAAAAAATGGCGCTTGAACTATTTAAGCCTTTCGTGTTCAACAGACTTGAGCAAAAGGGCTATGCGGCGACCATGAAAACAGCGAAAAAGATGGTTGAGCAGGAGCGCGCAGAGGTCTGGGAGGTGTTGGAGGAGGTGGTAAAGGGTCATCCTATTTTGCTTAATAGAGCGCCTACGCTTCATCGCCTGGGCATCCAAGCCTTTGAGCCTCTATTGATTGAAGGCAAGGCTATACAGGTGCATCCTATGGTTTGTACTGCTTTTAATGCCGATTTCGATGGAGATCAGATGGCGGTTCATATTCCTCTTTCAATGGAAGCGCAAGTTGAATGTAAGTTGTTGATGATGTCTTGCAATAATGTGCTGTCTCCTTCAAACGGAAAACCTATTGCGGTGCCTACCCAGGACATTGTTTTAGGGTGCTATTACATGACCAAGGTTCGCGGTGGTGTTAAAGGAGAGGGTAGAGTTTATTCGGATCAAAAAGAAGTGGTTTCAGCCTACAACGCGGATGAATTAGATTTGCAGGCCAATATTTTATTTCGCTTGCAAGGGGTGCTTACCGAGGCCACTACCGGGCGAGTGATAATGGGGGAGGTTCTTCCTGATGGCTTGCCTTTTGATTTGGTAAATCGTCTAATGGATAAAAAATCTCTCTCGGAGCTTTTTTCTAAAGCCTACTTAATGGTTGGAAGGGAAAAAACCGTTGCCCTGTTGGATGAAATCAAAGATCTTGGGTTTAAATATGCAACTGAAGCGGGTTTGAGTATCTCTATTGACCAGATGAAGATTCCTCCTAACAAAGGCAAATTGGTGAAAAAAACTAATGAGGAGGTCCTTAAGGTTCACAAGCAATACCGGGATGGCCTCATCACCAATGGTGAAAGGTATAATAAGGTTGTAGATATTTGGGCGCATGTCACGGAGAAAGTATCTGAAGAAATGTTTAAAGAGCTGGAAACTGAAGATGAGTCCACCGTAAATGGAAAAACTGACAAGGATTTTAATTCAATATTTATCATGGCGGACTCGGGAGCCCGAGGGAGCGCGCAACAGTTGAGGCAATTGGCCGGAATGCGAGGCTTGATGGCCAAGCCTTCGGGGGAAATCATTGAAACACCCATCACGGCTAACTTTCGTGAAGGCCTTTCAGTTGTTCAGTATTTCATATCTACGCACGGGGCCCGCAAGGGTCTGGCAGATACAGCACTTAAAACGGCCAACTCAGGTTATCTTACTCGCCGATTAGTAGATGTGGCGCAGGATATGATTGTTTATGAGCAAGACTGTGGAACTCTGAAAGGTATTGAAGCGATTGCTTTGGAGGAAGCTGGTGAAATTATCCAGCCTTTGGGGGAAAGAATTCTGGGGCGTACGATTCTTGAAGATGTGGTAGATCCTTTTACTGGAGATGTTTTGGTTAAGTCCGACACTTTGGTTGATGAGGAAGTGGTGGCAGAGATTGAGAATGCAGGCATAGGAAAAATCATGATGCGATCTTGCCTGACTTGTGAGTCTAAGGAGGGGGTTTGTATTAAGTGTTATGGGCGCAATATGGCAACCTTGGATTGGGTGGAAGTGGGTGAGCCGGTGGGAGTTATTGCTGCGCAGTCTATTGGGGAGCCGGGAACCCAGCTCACTATGAGGACTTTCCATATCGGCGGGACCGCAAGTCGGGTGGTTGAGCAAACTACTTTGAGTACCAAGCGAGGTGGATTGGTCAAGTATCTCGGATTGCGTACGTTGAAAAACCGACATGGCGAAATTATTGTAATGAACCGTAACGGGAGCTTGGTGGTTCAAGATGATACGGGTCGTGAAAAAGAGAAGTTCTCGGTGCAGTATGGGGCTACGCTCAAGGTTGCGGATGGGCAGGAAATTCAGGAAGGCCAGACTCTGGTTGAATGGGATCCTTATACCAACGCGATTTTGACGGAAGTTTCTGGAACCATTGCCTTTGGAGATGTGGTTGAAGGGCTGACAATGAAAGAAGACTTTGATGAAATTACAGGCCTATCCACCAAGGTAATCATCAGTCACCGCGATGAGAAAAAACAACCGCGGATTTCGTTAAAAGATGAGAAGGGCGAAACGATTCGCCGATATATCCTGCCTGCTGGCGCAAATATCAATGTCAATGAGGGCGATATTGTTAGCGCTGGGGACTTGATTGTAAAGATTCCCCGCGAATCTGCCAAAACCAAAGATATTACTGGTGGCTTGCCCCGTGTGGCCGAGCTTTTTGAGGCTCGAAAGCCCCATGAGCAGGCGACCATCACGGAAATATCGGGTACGGTTAAGTTCGGTGGATTTGTTAAAGGCATGCGTAAGTTGATTGTTGTGGGGGAATCGGGAGATGAATGCGAATACCTGATTCCGCGTGGCAAGCATATTAATGTTCATGAGGGAGATGAGGTGGTTGCTGGTGAGGCGCTGATGGATGGGGCATCGAATCCACATGATATTTTACGGATATTGGGAGAAGATGAGCTGCAAAAGTACCTGGTTAATGAGGTTCAGGAGGTTTACCGTCTCCAGGGCGTGCAGATAAATGATAAGCATATTGAAGTTATCGTCCGGCAAATGCTCAGGCATTTAATCATTGAAGATTCCGGAGATACGGAATTTTTGGTCGGTGAGCAAGTAACGAAGAAAGTCTTTAACCTGGCTAATCAAGTAGCGATCAAGAATAAGAAAAAGCCGGCTAAAGGAATTGCGACGCTTCTGGGGATAACAAAATCGTCGCTCAGCACAGAAAGTTTTATTTCAGCGGCATCTTTTCAGGAGACTACCCGGGTTCTAACGGAAGTGAGTGTTAGCGGCAAGAGAGATAACTTGGTCGGGTTGAAAGAGAATGTAACGATGGGAAGGTTAATTCCAGCCGGTACAGGATGTAGAATGTATAGCGGAATTCGTATCGAAGAGCCCGAAGTTGAGGTTGTCGAGCAGGAAGAGGAAGAACCTACATCGGTGGCTACAGAATAATTTCGAAAGGCCCTTATTTTTCGCTTGACTAAGGAGTTATCAGTGGTACAATTACTCCTTTTTCACACCTACATCTACCTGATTTAACCCTTTGATTTTATTGACTCCATTGGGTATTTTTGGTTTTATTTGGTAACCCTTGTGCGGTTTGCCTTTAGGGGAGGTCTATTTTTTGCCTACAATTAGCCAGTTAGTTAAAACCGGTAGAAAGAAGCCGGTGCGGAAAAGTGATAGTCCGGCCTTGAAGGCCTGTCCTCAGCGGCGTGGTGTTTGCGTGAGGGTTTACACATCAACGCCTAAAAAGCCTAACTCGGCCCTTCGAAAGGTGGCGCGTGTGAGGTTGACCAACGGAATGGAGGTAACGACTTATATTCCTGGTGTGGGGCATAATTTGCAGGAGCATTCTATCGTGATGATCCGCGGAGGGCGAATTAAGGATTTGCCAGGTGTTCGGTACCATGTGGTCCGGGGAAGTTTGGATACGCTTGGGGTGGAGAGCAGAATGCAGAGCCGTTCTAAATACGGAACGAAGAAACCCAAAAAATAATAAAAAAATATTATGGCGAGAAGAAGAGAAGCGCAGAAAAGAAAGATCACTCCTGATCCGAAGTATAATGACCTGCTGGTTGCACGTTTTATTAATTGTATTTTGAGGCAGGGTAAGAAGGGTAAGGCGGAGAATATATTTTATTCGGCACTTGATAGTCTTGCGGAAAAAAGCAAAGAAGAGCCGTTGCGTATTTTTCGTAAGGCTGTAGAGAATGCGGCACCTTTACTTGAGGTTCGGTCTCGAAGAGTAGGTGGTGCGACTTATCAGGTCCCTGTGGAAGTTAAGGAGAATCGTAGGGTCGCTCTCGGTATGCGTTGGGTTATTGCGAATGCTAAGGCGCGGGCAGGCAGGTCAATGTCGGAGAAGTTGACCGGAGAGCTGTTAGATGCTTTTAATAATTCTGGTGGAGCGGTTAAGAAAAAAGAAGAGGTTCATCGGATGGCTGAGGCAAACAAGGCCTTTGCACACTACCGATGGTAAGTGGAGATTGTTGATTAAATGAGTAAGAAGATACAGCCAGAAAAAACGAGAAATATTGGGATTATTGCCCATATTGATGCGGGTAAAACTACAACGACAGAGCGCATTCTGTATTACACCGGAAAAAGCCATAAGATTGGCGAGGTCCATGACGGTAACGCCACGATGGATTGGATGGAGCAGGAGCAGGAGCGTGGGATTACCATTACCTCGGCGGCGACAACTTGTTTCTGGCTGGAACACCAGATCAATATTATTGATACACCGGGCCATGTTGACTTTACAGCTGAGGTGGAAAGGTCGTTGCGGGTTCTTGATGGTGCTGTGGGTGTTTTTGATGCGGTCAGTGGGGTAGAACCGCAATCGGAGACAGTTTGGCGGCAGGCCACTAAATACAGTGTTCCGCGAATTTGCTTTGTTAATAAGATGGACCGGGCTGGAGCTGATTTTTTGGGGTGTATCCAGCAGATGAAGGACAAGTTAAATGCTTGTCCGGTTGTTGTTCAGCTTCCTCTGGGTGCGGAGGCTAATTTTCTAGGCGTGATTGACTTGGTGGATATGAAGGCTAATGTCTATGCGGATGATAAAGACAAGGGTGAAACCTTTGATATTGTGGATATCCCGGCAGAATTCAAGGGGCAGGCCGATGAGTATCGAGAAAAGTTGATTGAGTCCGTTTCTGATGTTGATGATGCGATAATGGAAAAATTTTTAGGTGGAGAAGAGGTGACCCGTAATGAAATTATGGCGGCCTTGAGAAAAGGTACTCTGGATAACAGATTCGCTCCTATCCTATGTGGAGCCGCCTTTAAAAATAAAGGTGTTCAGCAGCTCCTTGATGCTGTTATCGACTTTCTTCCCTCCCCGCAAGAGCGTAAAACGATCAGTGGCATCAATCCTAATACCCAGAAAGAGGAGGTCCGTAGGCTGGATTCTAAAGACCCTCTGTCTGGGCTCACTTTTAAAATTATGACAGATCCCTTTGTGGGTCAATTGGCTTTTGTGCGTATTTATTCTGGTACGTTGACGAGTGGTTCTTATGTCTACAACTCAACGAAAAACGCCAGGGAGCGTGTGGGTAGGATTTTAAGGATGCATGCAAATAAGCGTGAGGAGGTTGAATCGGTTCAGGCTGGTGATATTGCGGCAGTTATTGGATTGAAGAAGTCTTATACCGGGGATACGCTTTGTGATCAGGAGAAACCTATTATTCTGGAGGCTATTACTTTTCCTGAGCCGGTTATTTCTGTGGCTATTGAGCCGAAAACAAAGGCGGAGCAGGATAAATTATCCGACTGTCTTGTTAAGCTTCTTCAAGAGGACCAATCAGACTGTAATTTCCGGGATGGGGGAATTGCATCTCGAGATTTTGGTTGATCGGATGCGTCGTGAGTTTTCTCTGGATGTAGATGTTTCAAAGCCTCAGGTAGCATACAAGGAAACGATCACGAAGTCCGTAGAGCACGAAACGAAATATGTCAAGCAGAGTGGGGGCCGTGGCCAATATGGTCATGTTGTCATCCTTGTGGAGCCGAGAGAGGCGGGATCGGGCTTTGAGTTTGTCAATAAGATTGTTGGGGGGGCGATTCCTCGGGAATTTATTCCTGCGGTTCAGAAGGGTGTGGTAGAGGCGATGAGCCGCGGCATCATGTGTGGGTATCCCACGGTAGATATTTCGGTGACGTTGTTGGATGGTTCGTATCATGATGTTGATTCGTCAGAAATGGCATTCAAGATTTGTGCTTCCATGGCCTTCCAGGAGGCCTGTAAGAAGGGTTCTCCTCAATTATTGGAGCCGGTAATGGAAGTGGAGGTTGTTACGCCTGATGATTTTATGGGTGATGTGATTGGTAAATTAAACTCTAAGCGCGGAAAAATCAAGGATCTTGCGGATCGTGCTGGCGCTAAGGTGATCCGGGCAGAAGTACCTCTTTCGGGGATGTTCGGATATTCAACTGACCTTCGGTCGGCCACTCAGGGCCGCGCAAACTACTCGATGGAATTTGCCAAATATGATGGTGTCCCCGCTGCGATTGCTGAGGAGCTGATTGCTAAGGCTACCGGTTCTAAAGAGAGATCAGCAGTTTAAACAAATATAATTTGAAAATACTATCGGAGTGAACGAGCATGGCTAAAGAAAAATTTATTCGCGATAAACCGCACATAAACGTAGGAACTATTGGTCATGTTGACCATGGCAAGACAACTCTTACCGCGTCGATTTCTGAGGTTCTATCAAAGAAGGGGTTGGCTGAGACAATTGCGTTTGATCAGATCGATAAGGCTCCGGAAGAAAAAGAGCGGGGAATCACTATTGCGATTGCCCACATTGAATACAATACTGAGGCTCGGCATTATGCGCATGTTGACTGCCCTGGTCATGCCGATTATGTGAAAAACATGATTACTGGTGCGGCCCAGATGGATGGGGGAATTCTGGTAATTTCAGCTAATGATGGTCCCATGCCGCAGACTCGTGAGCATATTCTTTTGGCTCGTCAAGTTGGGGTGCCGAAACTCTGTGTGTTTATGAATAAATGTGACATGGTTGATGACCCTGAGTTGCTAGACTTGGTTGAGATGGAGGTTAGGGAGTTGTTGACCAAATACGATTTCCCTGGAGATGATGTTCCTGTTATTCGTGGAAGCGCTCTCCAGGCCCTGGAAAATCCGGAAGATGAAGAAAAAACCAAGTGCATCTGGGATTTGATGGAGGCTCTGGATACTTATTTCCCGGTTCCAGATCGTCCAGTTGATAAGCCTTTCTTGATGCCGATTGAGGA
>DUAA01000293.1 GCA_012961055.1 Nitrospinaceae bacterium | reverse complement strand
CAAAGCCATCTATCGACTCATCACCCATTGCGGAAACAATTTCAGGCCCAGTTGTTTGCCGATGAACTTCCGGGTTGGCAGGGTTATTGAACTGCTGAGGCATAAAATAACCCGGGTTTTCAGCCAACATTTCCTCTGCCCTCTGAATGGTACCTTCCATCCCAAATTCGGCTCGGCTCAATTCAGTTTTTGCACCGAAACTCTCGAGAATCATTCTTCGTTCAGCGCTCATGTTCTCAGACATGACAAGTATGACGTTATAGCCCTTAACGCTACCTACCAGAGCAAGACCAATTCCTGTATTACCACTTGTAGGTTCTATGATGGTAGAACCAGGTTTAAGTAGACCCTTTTTTTCCGCATCTTCGACCATGGCCAGCGCGATTCGATCTTTGACGCTGCCTCCCGGGTTGAAGAATTCCAGCTTTGCAAAAATATTGGCACCGCTTGATGGGATAACGCTGTTCAGCTTAACTAAAGGGGTGCCACCGATCAACTCTAAACTATTAAGAAAATTGGATTTAATCATTTCAACATTGGATAATTGGTGCTCCAATCCACTTTGTTTGGAATGGTTCCACCGTGCATCAGAGAAAAATGACAGCGGCACGGGGTCACAGAATAAAAGAGCTACTACTATGCTTGAGACTAGCCCTGATTTCAAGCACTTTATGGGTTTTTTGAACCTAACTTTCCCTGAAACCCTGAGGTTTCAGATTGTTCAGGGCTTTTTGAATTGGTGGGTGACAAACTCAGAATCACTCGGGTTTGAGATAAGATGAAGTGTTATAAAAATTATCAGCTCAGTTTTTTGAAAGGTGGTGATTTCGGGCCTAAACAGTTTTTATGGTAGGGAGGTGTTTCAGCACAGGGGCACCTGGTATTGTATTTGTGGTGTCTGAACGCATTAACCCGGTTAGCTCTGTAGTCACCCCTGCCGGATATTAATAGGAGGTTGGTTTTCAAATTGATGAAGTTATCTGAATTGATCTTAGGGATAATATATTGGCTTCGATCCTTGCAAAACAAATTGTTTAGAACTACCTGAGATACAGTCTTAGCACTGTATCCAGATTTGTTAACCTTTAATTTCTGCAGGTTTTTCGGCGGTCCTACCAGTGAAGAGCCATTCACCCTAGTTGGTTAGGGAGCATAAGCCGGGTTCTAATCGTCAAGGTAATTAGGAGAGCAATGGTGAGGACAAAACCCAAGTTGATCTCCGGAGAGATTTTATTTGAAGGCGCGAGACCTCCTGATTATTTACTCCTATAACTTGATGAGCTTATAAGATTTTGCCGGTTTCTCTTATAATATTTTCAAGATAATGCGGCGAAGAGCTTCAAGTAATTATGTTTGTAGGAAAGAAGTGCCAGAATATCAAATGATTTATAGTGGGTAAGATAATTTTGACGTAAACTCGTACTAACTGGAAAACATATTTAAAATTATATATCAAATAAAGGGAATTCTTTTGAGCGCACAATCATTGTTGAACGAACTTCTAAAATATTTGCCGCTCCGTGTTTACGGACGGGGAGCCGTGTTGACCCTGCTACGGGAAATGGGATTTCCCGTCAAAAACAAAACCCCTCTTGAAGTGACCGATATTTACCGCGATGATAACTCAGGTGAACTGGTCTGCATGATAAGTCC
>DUAA01000292.1 GCA_012961055.1 Nitrospinaceae bacterium | reverse complement strand
AGCCTGCGCGATGACTTTGGCAGATGGACAAGACCAGTGGAAAGGAAAGGTGGTACGCATTGCCCATCTCGGTTATGTAGATACCTTTGATATCATCATTGGAATTGCGGCTCTGGAGATGGGGCTTAAAAAGTTCGGTGCAAATATCCAGTTTGGCAAAGGAGTTGCTGCCGCTCAGGAAATACTATTAGAAGCTTATTGAGCCGGCGGGCCGCCGGAGACAGTTAGCAATGACTCATCAAGCTGAGACAACTCTTTGCTAGCAGTGAAAAGCTATTACCAGTCGGCCTCAAGCCTAGCGGAAACCGCCGGTTTGTCCAGCCATCACATTTTTGGAGTTCGCAAATGAAAGTTCTTGTTTCTGACAATCTCTCTACAACGGGAGTCGATATTCTCAAAAAAGAATCCGGAATTGAGGTCGATGTTAATACCGGCCTTTCTAAAGAGGAATTAATAAAAATAATTCCCGCCTATGATGGTTTGATCGTTCGAAGCGCCACCAAAGTAGTCGCTGAAATCATTGAGTCCGCCAAAAACTTGAAAGTGGTAGGAAGAGCGGGCATCGGAGTTGATAACATAGACTTGGATGCAGCAGGCAAAAAAGGCATCATTGTCATGAATGCCCCAGAAGGAAACATCATCACCACCGCCGAACATACTATAGCCTTGTTATTGTCTATGTCCCGAAATATTCCGCAAGCTCGTTCTGCTCTAAAAAATAAAAAATGGGCTCCAAAAGAATTTATGGGTGTAGAACTTTTCGAAAAAACCTTAGGGATTATTGGTTTAGGACGAATCGGGTCCATCGTCGCCGAACGGGCTCACGCTTTCCACATGAAGATTGTCGTTTACGATCCATACATATCTCCAGAAAGAGCAGAAAAGCTTGGAGTCGAATTGGTTGAATTAAAAGATTTGCTAGGGCGATCTGACTTCTTGACCCTTCATACTCCAGGGTTGGCCGGTAAACCGTTGCTCAGTAAAGAAGAGTTTGCGCAAATGAAACCCGGTATACGCATAGTCAACTGCGCCCGAGGCTCATTGATCGATGACTCCGCCTTGATTGAAGCCATTCAGTCCAAGATAGTCGCTGGGGCTGCTCTCGATGTTTACAATAAAGAACCCCTCAATATTGAAAGTCCTCTTCTACAAGTGGATGAAATTATCTGTACCCCTCATCTGGGAGCCTCTACAGGTGAGGCACAGGAAAAAGTGGCCATCGCAATTTGTGACCAGATTGTCGATTATCTTAAATACGGTAATGTTCGCAATGCAGTAAATGTTCCGTCCATTGATGCCGAGACCCTGGCAAAAATCAAACCATATCTCATTTTGGGCGAAGACCTGGGGAACTTCATCTCTCAGCTTACCGATGGCCCGGTAACCCGCGTGGAAATTCAATATAATGGTGAAGTGTCCACTATAAATGTAGAACCCGTAACCATCGCCATCTTAAAAGGACTCTTCAACCGTTCCTTAGAAGGGATCAACATGGTCAACGCTCCCTTTATCGCTAAAGAGCGGGGCATTGAAGTGCAAGAGTCCAAGAGCAACGAGGTGCATGAATATACCAGCACCGTACAGGTGAAGGTTACGTCTAAGAGTATTACCCGACAGGTTACAGGCAGCATTTTTGGTAAAGGAGATTCCAGAATCGTGCAATTTGACGATTACCATATGGAAGCTGTCCTCTCTAAAAATATGCTGGTGCTTCAAAATATGGATGTCCCTGGTGTTATTGGGCATCTTGGAAATACTCTCGGAAAGAATAATCTAAATATCGCAGGTTTCCATTTGGGGCGACAAGAAGAGCAAGGCAAGGCCATTGCTATTCTCAACATAGATTCCCCTCCTACCACGGAAACTTTGCGGGATTTACGCAATACTTCCAATATTCTTAGTGTTCACAGCGTTACCCTTTAGCAAATTGATTTTAAATAAAAAAAGCAAGGCTCTAAATTAGAGAGCCTTGCTTTTTTTATTTCACGACGAAATCAACTATCCTTTGCCTTACCATTCTCATCCGGATTGGATTTTGCAGGTTCAATGGTCTGGCCAAAAACCTGCGCGATCACCTCATTGATGACCTTCACTCCAAGAATATTATAAACCGTATTTGCTGATTTGAAATGCGGACTAGTAAAAAGGCTCAAGACTTTTTTGCTAGTGTAACCCAACATCATAAACTCATGTGCATAGTTTTCTGCTACCAGTCTCAAAGTATCTTCATCCGCATCCTCATCCCCAGTAGGAGGACCGGAATCCGGATCAACATCTTCCTGAATCTCGTAAACATAAATCACATGCCAGCCAAATTCGGTTTTTATCGGCCCAACAACATCTCCCTCCTGAGCAGTAAAAGCAGCAACCTCAAAAGGCCGGACCATAGCTCCTTTTCCAAACCAACCTAAATCCCCACCACGCTTTTTTGAGGGACACTCGCTATGCTCCTCCGCAAGCTTGGTAAATTCTTCCCCTTCATCAATCCGCGCTTTTAATTCATCAGCAAGTTCTTTAGACCCCACCAGAATATGCCGTGCCTGAACTTTTTTAACTTTTCGCTCTTTTACCATGATTTAATTCCATAAATTATATAGTAAAGCTACCCTTTACAGGGTTAACTATTTAAATAAAAACATACCTTCTCTCAAATGAGATGGTATCAGTTTAACTTCAACGCACAGCACTTTTTATATTTTTTTCCAGACCCGCAGGGACAAGGTTCGTTTAATTTTATTTTGCCTTCCTCAATTTTCACACCCGGCGAACTTTTCAGTAATTCCTTGCCAATTCTTTTCGCTTCTTTATAACGTTTCTTCAGCCTGTCATTAAAATCCGGAATGGATTCATTAATAGCAATCAACATGTCACTATTGGTGGGTTCCAACTTGGCATCTTCTTTTTCCCTCAGACGTTCATCCAAAAAATAAGTCAAGGAAAAGATCGGCGCTTGATCCGCATTATCGAGTTCCAGCTTGTAGAATGCAAGTTTCAAGCTGCGGTTATCATTACGCGGATCGATGTCATAAGAATCTTCAGCAAAGTATTGTCCATTGCTGAAATTAAAATCTAGCATCTCCTTATTCTTTGGGACCAACTCAAAATAATTGAAGTAATTACCCGGCTCGAACTCCAGATAAGAGGTCGGGTTTTTCTCGCCATAAGCTTTCGCCTCCACAACTCTCTGTTTGAATAATAGTATCAGCTCATCTGGAGCATTTTTGGCAAAACCCCTGGCAATTTCAGTTTGAATTTCCGATAACCTGGGATGGTCAGGAAGGGGATTGAACGTTTTATTAAAATTTACTTGAAAAGCAAAGGCATTGGTTGCATTATCCTCATCTCGAAGACGCACCACAACATAACTGTATTCAAAAAAAGGATGGGTGTGATAAAAGTCTTCCAGAACATACGTATTCCGGTAACTCTCCTCCTCAAACCGGTACGTCATTTTCGAGTTTTCACTCTCCTGCTGATTGATTACCCCATATTGTTCGATGACAAATTCCTTTCAACTAATTAATTCAGATCACCCGGCTTTGCCTGTCCATATAGATAAAAACAATTGTTCGTGCTTAATTTTTGTTTCTCAACGAGGAAGATTAGAGGGTGAAAAACCCGGAAACCTATTGATTACACCTTGCTTCTCGTCTTGTTTTTCGATATTCCGCACCGCACGAACAGAGTCTTTGGTGATATCTTCCTTGTGATTGGAGTTCGCATGTCCATAACGATAATAAAAGATGGCAGCTGTGGCATGTGGCATCTCATTTGATGTCCATGTGGTGAACCCTCCACCGGGCGAGAAAGTCGAACTTATGAAAATATCCATACGATCCATATCACGAATGACATGGTCTTCATCGTAAAGGCTTTCTGCCTCTTCCAAATTGGGCATTCTCCAATCATTATGACCTGCAAACTTATCAATTCCCAGTTGCAGTAAATATTCCTTCGATCTATACCAATTGAGCCACTTGCTGGTATCCTGAAAAGAGTCTGTTTGTTTCCACATCAATTTAGCCTCAAGATCAGTAATGGTTCCATCCCCATTATCTTTAAACCGTTTTTGTAAATCCACGTTTAAATCCTCTCTTCAACACTGATGTTAATTTCAGTCGGTATCCTTTTCAATATCCCGGACCAGTCTTGATGCCCCTCTCGATACGCGGAAAATGTCATCGTAAATAATGACTCCTTTTCGATAATTAAGGCGCACACCTTGTATATTATGCCGCACATCGCTGGTCCAACACAGAAAGCCACATCCCGGCTCAAAGATATCAGACAAATAAATCACCTGGCCCATATGATCGGAATTTTTCTGTCTCTTATCAAAGAGGCTCTTTGCCTCCACAGCAGTAGGAAGTCTCCAATTAGAAAAACCCGCAAACCGCTTACGATTAAGACCTTCAGCAAACTCTTTAACCTGGCGCTGGGCCATCCATTTTCCCGACATCTGCCAAGTATCTTTTTTTATCCAGACCAAACGTTGGGTAGCATCAATAATTGTGTCGCCGTCCGCTTCCATAAACCGTTCTACCGCCTTACCCAAGTTCCCCTCACTCATTAGTATCCGCCTTTATGAGTTAACTTAAAGTTCTCGGACTGCGCGAACACCATGACTACGCAAACCTATTTGATGCCATTTGAAATCGCCATTATAAAAATGAAATCGAACGACCAAACCTTTATCTGACTTATTTAGCGTTTTTGTCCAACAAGTTAAACCGGCCCCAGGAGGAAAGCCTTTAGCCAAAAATATGGTATCGCCATAATTGTCTGTAACAGGATTAGAAGCATCATAAATACCTTGAGCTTCCTTTCGGGTGGGCATACGCCAATCTTTATAACCCGCAAACAACAACCTATTTAAGCCTTGCACATAGGTTTTAGCCTCATCCCAACTGATCCACTTATCCAACTCCAGGTAAGAGTCTGCGGCTTTCCACATCAAGCCCGTTTTGTTATCAGTGATGGTACCGTCTTTATGGAGGACGATGCGGACAAAATCCGGATTTTCCTCTTCTTCTGTAATGTTGTCCCGAACAAGACGAACAGCACTAGGAAAACCATCGTTTTCTTTGGCGAGCCAAAACTCAAAATCCGAACGAAAATCATAACCCATTGCGGCCTTAGCACCACGGGTTTGGCTTGTCCAAGTGGTGAACCCACAACCAGAAGTAAAAATAGGGTCAACATGAATTTCACAACCCTCGATATCGGTATTACTGGCGGATATATGAAAGAGTAGTTTAACTTCTGAAGCAGATGGAATGCGCCAGTTTCTATACCCGGCAAATCTATCTTCATTCATTTTCCGCGCCAACTCCTGGCTTTCATGCCAGGTAATTAAACGTCCTAGCGTAACCCAGGTATCCTTCTTCATCCACATGATGTCGTGCTTCACATCTGTAACGGTATCATCACCGTTATCTACATAAGATGTTTCCAGTTTACTTTCTGTCATATCTTTACCTTCTACGCGGACGGGTCTGATCTTTTATGACCTTATCTTTTCTACAAAGCCGCACCGACCCAAAACTATATTCTTCGACATATACGATTTTGCCTTGACTGTAATCAAATCTTGGCCTGCGCGTGGAAGTATCTCCAGCAATCCACTCCGCTTTAAACGCACCCTCAGGAAACACCTTGTCAATATGGAGAATCACACCTGCCTTGCCTGGGTTTTCGATAGACTCATCATAGAGTGATGTCACCTCATCTTCAGTAGGTAAACGCCAGTCATCATATCCACCAATTTTTCTCATATTTTTTTTATCGGAATAGTCCACCGCCTCATGCCAGTTGAAAAACTTGCCCTTGTCTTGCCAAGAATCTTTTTTCATCCAATAAACACGCGTTTTACTATCAAAAACCACATCACGGCCTTTCTCCACAAACCGCTTAGGTTTATCATCCCGTTTAACTGCTGCCTGTTCTACCTTTTGAGGAAGTGCATCTGTCATATTTATTTCTTCTTTCTGAAGCCGATCCTGCCAGCAGGTTTAAAATCCGAAAAACAACTCCACAGAGTTCGACAGCATATTTACTCGCCGGTATATCCTATTTCCACGCTATCTTCATCGACATTAACGATGACCGGAACCACATACTGGTCATTAGAATAATCCAGTAACCTTTTTAACCCATCTTGATCTTTATCCACATTCACGTAAACAAAAGACTTATGTTGCTTTTTAAAGGCAGCTAATGCTTTCTGAGTGTGAGGGCAGTCGTCCTTACCAAAAATCATATAATGAGCCATAATCCTCCAATCAAATCGCCTTAAGTACCAACGTCAATTAGCGTTCAAATGTTTTCGTTTCCTTGCGCCATTCTGGTTCCCAATCATCTTGCACCACATCACGAGTCACTCGACAATGGGAGTATTCATTATCTTTATGCTCCCAAACATCATTCCCCGTTATATAGCTGAATTTTTGCGCATACTGCTGGTAGTCCGGTTTTTCTTCATAGGTCCAGGTATTGTGACCCCCTGCGGGTTCAAATAAATCTGAAATATGGACTTCAGCCCCATCTTTATCGTTATTAGATTGTGTAAACGAAAACAGACTTTTGGATTCTTCAATGCCACACAGCCGCCAATCATCATAACCGGCGAATTTTTTATCATTCAGCATTTCACAATAGTCATGGGCCTCAATCCAAGTGATTCCATACTTATACTCCGCATAAGAATCATCTTTTTTCCACATCAGACTTGTAAGAGTATCACTGATGGTTCCATCACCATTATCGACAAAGTTTGGCAGCTCTTCCTCAACAACTGCAATTTCCTCTTCATCTTCGTCACCCCACTCCTCACCACCAACCCACTCTGTCTCCGAATCATCATCTATCGGTTCCGAGTCAGCAGCTTCATCAAATGTGCTTGGGTCATCATTTTCAGACATTTCACATCCTCAATTTTTCAGGCAAAAATAATCAATCTATATCCCTTATCATGCGCACAGAGGTACCGGTTGTCGATACTGACTGGTCTACACAAACCTCTTTCTTGACAGGAAAATAACTTTTCCATGCAAAAGAATCGTAACGAGTTTCAGAAGTCCACAAACTGGTTTCCCCACCCGCCTGATAATTTGAAACCCTACGCGCAGGTTTTTTGGGTAAGTTTAAAAACACTTCCCGGTACTCATCTTGGTGTTTAAATAATGAACGCACCTCACTCTTGGTGGGTATCCTCCAGTCGTCATATCCTAAATACTTTTGTTCATTACAGGCCTTTACATAAGCATTGCTTTCATCCCAGTTGAGCCATTTGCCTAATTCCTGCCGGGAATCCCTCAAAACCCACATCACATCATTATTGGGGTCTTCTACAGTACCATCATTTTTTTTGACCCACTTAGTTTTTGAATCAACCACAACCTAACCTCAAATTTATATAAAAATCACCCCAGAATTTCCATCCCTTAAAACTTGGTTGAAAACTTCTCTACCACACCGGAAAAACTACAGGAAAAATATTGACCAAAAAGGAAACTAGGAGAGGAGTGCTCATCGCTTTCACCTTTAAGAACCAACAACATACTTTACTTCAAACAAAGTACCACCCGGATGCCGGGTTTTCAAGTCAAATAGAGGGGTCCCTTGCACCGATAACCATTAAAATTCCGCAGGCAGGTTTCAAGTTAAAAAAATTTCGTATACACGTCTGTACCGCTTAGTACTTTGCAGATGCAGAGATTTTAAATTACCTCCAACCTCCACCCTGAGTAATCATATCTTTGATTTCAGGTACAGGACCAATCTTGGTTTTAGAATTATCAAATTCTCCACGTACGAGGCGAGCACTTGAATTAAGAATATCATCCACTTCCTTATGCCCACCCGTACCGCTATTAAATGAATAACAATAAGCGGTGATTTTTCCCCGGGTATTACTAGTCCAAGTATCGTATGATCATGTCGTACTTATCAATCAAGGCTTTATCTTTATCAAAAAGGGAGTGCGCCTCTCTTTTATTGGGAAGCCGCCAGTCAACATAACCGGCAAAAGACTCTTCATTTTTTTTGGTCAAATATTTTACAGCCGCTCTGTAACTGAGGAATTTTAGCAGGTCCAAAAAGGAGTCGTTTTTCATCCACATCAATTGGGTCAGGCTATCTGAAATTGTGCCATCCCCATTATCCACAAATCTATTTTTGCTCATGATTGTCTATTATAAATTCTTGAAAGACGGTATCAGTATTTTATTATTCCTATCAAACAAAAATCAAAAAAAAAAGCCGAGGGGACAAGCCCCCCGGCTTTTAAATCTAATCAAAGCTTAGCGATTTGCTTCACCTGTCGCGCCACCAGATCCACCACCCGCTTGACTGAAGAGACCGCGCTCGGTGCCTTCAGGTTGACCCATACCCGGCTCAACATACGTTGAAGGCCGAACATGATCCATGTGGTAATTGGTCTGATAGGTCTTTTGAGAACCAGCATCCTTTTTCCACTCGTGTCGATTGGAACTTTCAACACGAGAGCGCTGACAATTTACCAAAACCTCACCAGGACCATTGTTCTTAAAGACAGTTTTTGGTTCCAAGGAATTGGCCAAAAATCCGCCCGGCATAAGAGTCCTGTTAAAATTTTTGTTCCAAGAATATCCCAATGGACCAATGTGGATATGAACCTTGGTGCCAGCAACTTCACTCAAATTCTCAATAACCCAACTGGCATTAAGACAAACCGTTGAACTACCCGCTTTAAGAGTTGAAACATTTGCGCTAGCAATGGAAACGGAAAAAACAAAAAATACCGCGAATAAAGCTACTACAGTCTTCTTCATGTGCTCCCCCTTTCGAAGCTTAATTAAAGGTAAAACCTGCAACTTTGGAAACTCTATTAAACTATCAACCTTTTCGTTGATTTATACTAATTCTTAAGCTACATCCATCATGCTTTAAAGTGAAAATAGGCACCTCGCCTTATACTTTAAAAGCCTGACTCGATTGCACTGAAACTATCAAACCCGCTCGATGAAGTCAAGCCTTTAATACCCGCCCCAAAACCGACATAAAAACACCTTAAATATCAATAAGTTGTGAGTCAAAAATTATAGCAGCTGACGCGCATCTTGGGCTCTTTTTTTATCTATAAAGCACGTAACGTTGACCTTTATACCCTGAACTTCAAAGAAGTCAGGTTTGATAAGTCCGTAGAGTTTCTGAGACTCTTTTCGCCTTGCTCAGAAATATCATTAACCATCAGCTGTAAAACGCGAATATTGGTCAAATGTTTCGATGTTGCAAGATATTTAGCTCCCACGTCACTAA
Source organism: Nitrospinaceae bacterium (assembly GCA_012961055.1). GTDB lineage: Bacteria > Nitrospinota > Nitrospinia > Nitrospinales > VA-1 > LS-NOB. The sequence continues at coordinate 399 of DUAA01000292.1, read as the reverse complement.
TGATATTTGATGCCAAGTTGAGATTTCTCAAATTGCCTAGCACGGGAGATTCTGCAATCGCCCGGACCCCTTCATCTCCAATACCGTTCTGAGATAGGTCCAATGACCGAACGTTTTTCAAGCTTTCTTTCTGGGCCAATTCTTTCGCGCCCACCTCTCTCAAAAACTGAGCTTTCAAGTTCAGCACTTGCCCATCCTTGCTCAATCGATCCCTGATCAACTCGTCTATATTTGGCATACACACTCCCTCTCTAAAATCTACCCAATACCTGGGATTACCTTAGCTTCAAATCCATATTCATCATAGATACTGAAACCTTCCTGAATCATCTTTTTTCCGTATTTGACCATCAGGTTGGCCTGACTGTGATTTGGATCTATATCGATCGCTTTTTTCAA
>DUAA01000291.1 GCA_012961055.1 Nitrospinaceae bacterium | reverse complement strand
ATAATTCCCTGGGGATTGACTTTGCGAACCCGGTTGTTTCCGCGATCAGCGATATAGAGGTTTCCTTTTTTATCCAAGGTCAGCCCAAAAGGTTTGGATATTGAAGCTTTGGTAGCTGGGCCTGAATCCCCCTTGTAATCGTCTATGCCATTACCAGCAAAAGTGGAGATGATTCCCTTACTATTTACCACTCGGACCCGGTCATTGGAACGGTCGGAAATATAAATATTTCCCTTACCATCAACCACCACTCCGGAAGGTAGGTTGAGCTGAGCGTCCGTGGCTTTTCCTCCATCACCGCTGAAACCTGCAGTTCCATTTCCTGCAACAGTAGTTATGATTCCCTTGGTATCCACCTTTCGAATGCGGTGGTTGTTCCGGTCTGCTATGTACAGGTTGCCTTGTTTGTCAAAGCCTAGATTAGCGGGTATTTTTAACTGTGCGTCCGTGGCTTTTCCACCATCGCCACCAAATCCAGATTCACCTGTGCCGGCAAAGCGAGTCATGTTTCCATTGGTATCCACTTTACTGATGATGTTGTTATCACGCCTGGCAATATATAAATTACCTTTTTTGTCGACGATGAATCCATCGACCAGTGAAATTTCGGTGTCAGTGGCTTTGACTATTTTTGCCATTGCAGGGATGGTGCAAAACACAACCCATGAGAGAATAGCCAAGGCAGTTAAAAATTTAAGATTTTTTCTGAGCATGTTTAAACCTCTTGATGGACGAAAATATGCCTGGAGAATTCTATTATCTCCCATAAAAACCAGTAAAAGATAATACGAGGGAAAGTAAAAATATTGCCCTTTTTGTTATTTTATAACATTCTTTTTCAGGATAGCTTTATCTCACGATATTCCATGATTCGTGCGGGTAAAAGCCTTATGTGTCATTAGAATAGGCAATTATACTTTTCAGAAAGTTGATGTCAAATAATATCTCATTGGGTTTGAGAGAGCAAAAATGTTATCATTTAACCCATCATGAAAACCATATTGATATTTCCGGCACAGTGGTATCCCACTCAGCCTTATTTGAGCACACCCTATCTGACTGCTTATTTGCGGGCCAAAGGTTGGGATGTGGAACAAAGAGATTTCAATATCGCTTCCTACGAGCATTATTTGTCGGCGCCTCTTTTGCAAAACGCAGAAAAGCTGATGGCCCAACGTATGGAATCCCTCAAAAACCAGGATTCTTTGTCGATGAAGGATAAGGCTCACTTGGATGTGCTGGCGATGGGCTTAAAGTTCTCCGACCGAATTATTGCGGGAGTGGAAGAGGCTAAATCTGTTCTACGTACGCCGGAAAGATTTTTTGATTTTTCCAGTTATCAACAGGCAGATATGGTGATTAAGTCTGCATTGAAACTGGTTTCTGATGCACATGCCCCGGCTGTTTTCAGTTTGTCCACCTTTGAGAGTGGTACCCGTGCTGAAGAGTCTACCCGCCGGACACATGAGGCTACTCGGGATAGGAAGACGAACCCCTTCATTCACTTATATGAGAATAATTTAATTCCAGGTGAAAACTGGCAGAATTACGATGTGGTTGGCATTTCTATTATCGGAATCTCACAGATCATCCCTGGGTTGACCCTGGCCCGACAACTTAAAGAAAAATATCCTCATCTGCATATTACTCTGGGTGGTCCCAT
>DUAA01000290.1 GCA_012961055.1 Nitrospinaceae bacterium | reverse complement strand
GGAGCAACCTTATCTGTTCGGGCATTGGTGAAGGGAGTCTCCCGGGCGACTGCGGCCTATAAAGTATTATATCTTTCCGAGAAACCCTGAGTTCCTCACTTTCTTTTCTTTTGGATAAATGAAGTAGGATTTATACTTTTCTGTATTGTTTTCCTTTATTGGTGATGATGAATGTGATACTGGGGGCTGTCATTCAAGCATCTGGTAAATGGATTCTAAAATTTCGATTTCCCCATTCAGGGGAACTTTATCCTTAACGGTTAAATTTAAGGCTGTCTTGATGGCAGGCTGCCAGTTACCCTGATAAAAATCTTCATCATCAAGAATAACGCCTGTCTGGGTTTTCTGTAAATATTCGCGAATCGCCTTAAACTCATAGAAATCTTTTCGTTCGCAGGTGATGACAGGTTTTTGACTAGAGAAAGCTGAACCCAACGTGGAATAACCTCCTTTTGTACATATCAAATCTACGCTGGCCATGAGATCAGGGAATTCGAACCGGTTATCTAAAAATTTAAGATTTGGAATTACCTGTTTTATATGATCACGGGTCAGATATAGGCAGTTTTTGTGTCGGGACAGATTTTCCCACAACACAGATTGGGTGCCATATTGCCCGAGATAAATAAAAACCAGAGTTTTGTTTGAAAAAAGAATATCCAAATAGAGTTCAAGATCTTTCCTGATATTCTGGCCTTTTTTTGCGATGAACCCAACTTCTCTGGAATTTTTTGCTAGCGATTGGGTGAAATGACATTGTGGCAGAATTTGTAGATCGGCACAGGCATACTCCTCTTTTAAATCTTGTAGTAAATGTTTTTGCTCCTTAGCACCTGGCAGATAGCTGTAAATATCGTGCCAGGTGAAGTTTCCTATCAGGATAGTTGGGATGCTGAGGGAATGGGCTGCTTTTAGTGGCATGCTGGCTATATCAGATAGAACCAGATCAACTTGGTTTTCTATTAGCCAACTTTTTTCCGCCTCTATTTTGGAATTCTTTTGAAAAGTTTTAAAACTTCTGAAAGTTTCTTCGGCTTCAACTGTTAATGAGTTGGTATGCTTGCATCCCACATCGATAGGTTGAAACCAATAGCAAATTTCTGGAAATTGTTTGAACAAAAATTCTGGAAGTTCTGATTTTACATGTACCTTGAAATTAACTACAAGTTGTTTTAGAACAGGCAGGGATCGGGCGTAATGTCCGTATCCATGACCACTGATGTAGTAGGCAAGGTTTTTGATTGAGGCTTCTCAGGCTGGGAAAGAGAAACTCTATTTATCTTTGGCCGGTTTATAGTCGAATTGGCAAACAGAGCCCAACTGCGCGAACAAGTTGCTTAACTTTAAATCGATGTAGTCCTTTCTGGCTTCCCAGGGAATTTGATCAAACCCACAGGCGGTCTTAATATAATCGGTTCTGCCAAAGCGTATGAAAAACTCGGAAAACCAGCATTTCTTCATTTTATAAACCCAGTTTTTATCATTGACCGTTTTATGTTCCAGAAGAAAGTGTCTCCAGGTATGGACGTCATCTACTTGCGGTTGATGATTTTCGACAAACGCTTTGAACGGATTATCTGAAGCTTTTTCCTTTTCTATCATTTTGTTGCGTTCTTCTTTTTTCCATTGGGTAAGCGCTGAAACGATCATTATTCGTGCTTTTTCCATTCTTACATTGCCTTCATCCAACACAATGTGGGCGTTGTATATGAAACACGCAACAGTGGTCAGGTATTGTTCTTCATCATTTAAACTATCGCCATTTTCGTATTCCCAGGTATCCATGAATCTTTTTCGAATATTTCCCTTGTCGACCTCTGCATCTCCTACATCAAGGTGCACAAGAATGGGGTCAACGCGTTGCCCGCCATTTTCATGGATTGAGTCTTCTATATTGTCATGACTTGTTTCTGTATTTTCATTCATAATTATTTTTTGTGAAGAACCGTGTGGTTTAAGTTGGATTATTTCATTTGCCATTTAGGTTTCTAAAATATCATAATTGGGTTTGAAGTGAAAGAGGCTTGCTTCTATAAGTCAGGTATATATTTTAGTGAGGTTAGGTTTAAGGGACAGTTTATGGATAATAGTAACTTTGATATTGTGATGGCCATAGTATTGCTTTCCGCCTTAAGCAGGATGCCCCCCAATTGAAGATTGCGGTGTTGGGGGATCCTGTCAACTCACTTCAGGCGTCCCGTGCTGCAGCAGGTATGCTTGCACCATTTTGCGAGTGTGACAAGGCGGACAGGTTCTTTAAGTTTTGCCGGGAATCGCTAAATAAGTTTTCGCAATTCCTCGAAGAATTGGTTTCCGTCAGTGGGGTTCCTGTCCATTTTTCAAGGGAAGGTTCTTTAATGCCTTTTTCCAATTACCGGGAAACCTGGGAAGAAAGAAAGCAGTTTTTTGCGTGTGAAGATATCCCGCATGAAATTTGGAGTGTGGATAAAGTGCGGCAGAAAGCACCCTATCTGTCAGAAGACTGTGGTGAGGTGATGTGGGTAGGTGAGGGGCAAGTCAACAACCGGCAAATGCATGATGCGCTCATGAAGGCTTCTAAAAACTTAGGGAATCGTGTTCTTGAAGCAAATGTTTCTGGCTTTATCCTTAAGGGGTCAGTCATTACTGCAGCAGTTGCAGACTCGAGACAAATCCATGGCGGGCAGTTTGTTCTGGCATCGGGAAGTTGGTCCCCGCAATTGGCCCGTGTTTTGGGGGTTTCTATCCCCTTGAAGCCTATCAAAGGGCAAATGTGCAGGGTGCAGTTAGATGATCATTTTATGGACTATACCCTGCATGGCAAGATGACATACATTGCGCCTTGGCGGGAAGGGAACGGATTCGTAATTGGCTCAACAATGGAAGACAGGGGGTTTGATCCCTCTATTGAGGAAGGTGTAATTGATCTGCTTATTGCCAAAGCTGCTGAAATTCTCCCTCACCTTAAAACAGCTCCCTTGATCGAATCCTGGACAGGTTTGCGTCCTGCTGCTGAGGACCTTATGCCTATCATGGGAGAGAGTCAAAGATATGACAACCTGTTTTACTCCTCCGGTCATTATCGTAACGGGATTTTATTGACTCCAAACCAAGCGGATTATATATCTGCGTTAATCAGGGATACAGGGGTTGACGCGATTCCAGAATTCTCTCCCTCCCGGTATAATTTATGATTGGAGTTTTCCATGATTCCTGAAAATAAATCGGATCTTGTGCGTGACTTACATCGTGTTTGGCACCCTTGCTCACAACATAAGGATTATGAAACAACTCCCCCATTATTAGTAGAGAGGGCGAAGGGTATCTATCTTTTTGACCGTCAAGGGAATCGGTATATGGATGTTATCGCCTCATGGTGGGTCAACCTGTTTGGACACAATCATCCCAGGCTGAACTCTGCTCTTACCCAGCAGTTGAAAAAAATGGCGCATGTGATGTTTGCCGGTATCACCCATCAGCCCGCTATAGATTTAGCCGATTCCCTGGTGAGATTGTCTCCCGTTGGCCTTGATAAAGTTTTTTTTTCTGATAATGGTTCGACAGCGGTGGAGGTGGCTCTTAAAATGAGCCTGCAATATTGGCAGGAGAAAGGAGAAAATCAAAAGATTCGATACGCCTACCTCAAGGGAGGATATCACGGTGAGACCTTGGGTGCCCTTTCTGTATGTGGGCTGGATATTTTCAGGAAAAAATTTGAAAAGGTTCTTGCTGACCATTTACCGGTGCAGGGGCCAGATTGTTTTCGTTGTCCTTATGGACTGCAGCGCGAAACCTGTAATGCCGAATGTTTTGAACCTATGGAGAAGGCCCTGAGCGACAACTCCGATACCCTTGCTGGGGTGATTATAGAGCCTTTAGTCCAAGGAGCGGCGGGAATGAAGATGTATCCGCCAGTTTATTTGATCAAGCTTCAATCGGCCTGCGAATCTCTCGGTATACATATGATATTTGATGAAATCGCGGTGGCGTTTGGGCGCACCGGCTCACTTTTTGTATGCGGGGAGCACGACTTACGGCCTACATTTTTGTGCTTGTCCAAGGGCATCACCTCCGGTTATCTTCCCCTGGCAGCCACTTTAACCTCGGATGAAATTTATTCAGCCTTCTATGGAAAACATCAAAAATTATTTATCCATAGTCATAGTTATTCAGCAAATCCTTTGGCCTGTGCTGTGGCCAACGAAACCTTGTCTCTGTTAACAGAAAACCAATTTTTGAATACGCTACAACCTAAAATCGCAGCTCTAAAGGAATGCGGAAAACAATTTGATGGGTTGAATGGAGAGTTCCGGCAGATAGGTATGATTTCTGCATTTGAGTTGGTGAAAAAGAATAAGGAGTGCTTTTCTTCGGAAAAACGAGTGGGTTACCATATTTTTCTTGAGGGATTGAAACGGGGACTTTTTATGCGTCCCTTGGGGGACGTGGTGTATTTTATACCCCCTCTGATCATCACCGAAGCAGAGATAGCTACCATGCTGAATACTGCACATGAATGCATGAATGCCGTATTAAATCATTAGGCCTAGGATGATTTGTAATCTCTCTTGCAATATGTAACTAGAGGTGTATTCAAAACTTCTAATTTGGAGATAAAATATGTATGAAGTAAATATTAAAACTGGGTTCTCTGCTGCTCACCGGTTGAGGTTATGTGACGGTAAATACGAAAACCTTCACGGGCATAACTGGTCAGCTCAGGTCATGGTTGAGGCCGACGGCCTGGATGCAATAGGAGTTGGTATTGATTTTGTGCAGTTGAAACAGTATGTGGAAGAGATTCTAGGTGCATTGGATTATCAGAATATCAACGAGGTACCTCCATTTGATGAACAAAATCCTTCGGCAGAGAACATTGCCCGTTGGTTATTCCTAAAGCTTAAGAAAAAGGTCAATACCTCTGGTATTCGCGTAAAACGAGTGGAAATCTGTGAAATGGAAGGTTGTGGAGCTAGCTATTTTGAATAGTCAAAAAATTTTACAGCTTGCTAGTTTCGGACTGGCACTCCGAGTCTAAATCCTCACATTTGCCTTATTTTACGCCTTATAAAACCGAAAAAAACTCCTAAAATATTGAGCCTGTAAAGGATTTGTCCTGCCGGACTTCATTCCCAATATTATAGTCTAGACTAAACTAACTTTTAATCTTCAACTCTATGGCCTATTTAAAATAACTATAGACAAGTCAATAAGTTATGGGTTTTATGAATTTATTGTGAAAGAAAATATATTTCATCATAACTTCATTATAAATAAGGCTTTATTCTGTTTTAAGCCAAATTCAGCGAAAATTATTTTAATAAAAATTGACAAAACATATTGATTTATATATAGTTATTTTATTCATATAAATTCAAGTGGAGTTTTTGGCACTTTTTTGGGGGTTGGTTTGTCTTGGATATTTGGGACATAACCTTAAATGCATTTTAAATCCCTCATTAGGCCTATTTAGGCTAAAGGTTCCTTGTTAGTTACTGATAGGCTGGTTGTAGATTTTTTCTCCTAAAAAAGTTTATATATCAACCATCTTTGAAGGGGGATTGGATCATGATAGACCCGGTAGCTAAATTTTGGGGAAATATTGAGCGCGCCTTGGACCAGGGAGGATTTCGGTATCTTCTTGAGGATCTGGTGACCAAGTTTCGGGAAAACCTGAATGATTCTTCAATGACAGCTCAGTCCATTGACAGACATGACACATTTTCGGATATTGCAGCCATAGCAGAAAAAGATGGGTTAGAGGATTTTGCTCTTGCTCTTCGTTTCGCTAAAGAGTGAGGAAGAAAAGTAATTCATAAGCCTTTTTTGGGAGACTTCAATCCTCCCTTTGCTGGACTTCATGCTTCACTTAGAAGTCTCTATTCTATTCAGGCGATACTATGATGGTCCATTTGATTGAAGATTTAGCTATACTGCTTCTGGTTTCCCTTCCTATCAACCTGCTCTTCCATAAAATAAAACTGCCCTCAGTCATGGGTTATTTCATTGCTGGGGTAATAATTGGGCCGCATGGATTGCAACTTATCTCTGATATTCCTTCGGTTAAGGAACTGGCTGAAATAGGGGTGATCCTACTTTTATTTGTGATTGGCTTGGAGTTTTCTCTTGGACGCCTTCTCAAAAATTTAGCCTCTATTATAGGCGTTGGTAGTTTGCAATTGGGGCTGACTACTATTTGTTTCTGGTTTATTTTCATTCAGGTGGGATTTCACCAAAATCACAGCATCGCTTTGGGATTGATTGTTGCGTTGAGTAGTACTGCAATCGTCATGAAAATGATTACTGATCGTGCCGAAATAGATACCCTGCACGGAAAGCTTTGCATAGGTACTCTCCTTTTTCAGGATCTATGTGTGGTCCCCATCATGCTTCTTTTGCCTCTTCTTGTGCAGTCAGAGGTTGCATCCGCCACGGATTTTATTTTTGCAATGGCGAAGTCTTTGACCGCTGTGGTGGCGATATTTTTTCTATCCCGATTGATCGTTCCCAAAGCCTTGGTTTGGGTTGCTCGTGTTGGTAATAAAGAGCACCTAACGTTATCCGTTCTTTTTATCATTCTTGCTACAGGTTGGGCATCGCAAAAATTGGGTTTGACTTTGGCAATGGGCGCTTTAATTGCAGGGATGATCATTTCGGAGTCTGAGTACAATCACCAGATTATTCTAGATATTCTTCCCTTGCGGGATTATTTCAGTAGTATTTTCTTTATATCTGTTGGCATGCTATTGCAAACACAGGTATTTGTGGATTCTGTTTGGACCTGTTTGGCGCTTTCAGGAATGGTTATACTGCTTAAAGCAGGTCTTGCAGGCCTCGCCTGTCTATTGGTCCGAGTGCCTTTGAGGATATCTTTTGTGGTGGGGATGCGATTGGCGCAAGTCGGGGAATTTTCCTTGATTCTCGCCGCCATGACACTGGATCTTGGGTTGTTTAATCCGCATCAATATCAGATTTTCCTCATCATTTCGATTCTTTCCATGCTTGTTGCTCCCCTGTTGATCCAGGTATCGACAGCACTTTCTATCAAAATATTTTCGTGGAAGTCAGGAAAAAATGATTCGTATCAGAAACAGGTCTCAGAGCTTAAGGGGCATGTCATCATTGTAGGATATGGACTTGGGGGTCGAACTCTTGCACAGGTGCTCCTCGAAACAAATATTCCTTTTTTGGTTCTTGACCAGGATGGGGAGCAGGTGAAGCGGGCCTTAACCGAAGGAGTTAAAGCCAACTATGGTGATTGTACCCAAGAAGAAATTTTGTATAGGGTGGGCTTGCATGATGCACGGATGATTGTATTTTCGATTCCTGATTACTTTGTGATGGAAAAAGCCGTGTGCCTTGCCCGGAAAATAAACCCTAAAATCAAGATCATGGTTCGGACAAGATTAACTGCCCAGGTAGGAGAGCTAAAAAATGCAGGTGCGGATGAGGTGATTCCAGAGGAGTTTGAAACTTCCATTGAAATTTTTTCGCGGGTATTGCGGGATTACCGTATTCCAAATAATATTATCGAGCAACAGGTAGAGTTGATTCGACTTGAGGGATATAGTATGTTCCGTGGCTTGTCTTTAAACTCTGAGAACCTTAAAAAGTTTTCGACCTACCTCACGGCCACACTCACTGAGTCGTATCTGGTTATGGAAAGTAGTTGGGCATGTGAAAGAATGGTCGAGGAGATTGATGTCACTGCTCGAATGGGAGCGGTAATCATTGCAGTGGTGCGAAAAAACCAACCTCATCCTAATCCGGGTCCGGAATTTATCGTCTTGCCCGGGGATATTCTTATTCTTTTCGGCAGCCATATTCAGTTGGACCGGTCTATCACTTATTTAGAATCGGGTGTGTGTTCAATTCAAAAGAGGGATGAAGTTTAATCATAAAACCTAATGAGTCAATTTATAACTAAGGCAGTCATTCTTGCTGCGGGAATGGGTTCACGCATGAAAGAAATGGGGGAGAAAATTCCCAAGGGATTCATCCAGCTTGGTAATATCCCCATCATTGAGCATTCATTAAAGGCTTTGATTTCGTGCGGTATCGAGGAAATCATCATCGTGACCGGTCATAAGGGTGAGTATTATAGGAACCTGAAGGAGACATATCCCCAAATCAGAATTATTGAAAATACTAAATTTGCTGACACAGGTACGATGTATTCGCTCTGGTGTGCCCGTAATTATATTGATACTGATTTTCTTCTGCTAGAATCCGACCTGATTTATGCTCCCGGTGAGATTGCTCGAATAATAAATGCTCCTTTCAGCGACTGTCTTTTATTGTCGGGAACCACTCACGCAGGGGATGAGGTTTATGTGGAGGCCATTGACAATCGCGTTTCTTTAATTTCAAAAAGCCGAGATCTGATCAACAATTCTGTCGGAGAGTATATAGGGATTGCTAGAATCTCAAAGCTTCTGTATGACAAACTTATACAAACCGCTGTGCCTTTGTTTGGTACCAGCCCAAACCTTAGTTACGACATGGATTGTCTTGTCCGGATTGCGCATGAACATCCGATCCATTTTCTATTAATGGATGGATTGGATTGGGCTGAAATTGATGACATCAATCAATTAGAGCGAGCTAAAGAGGTTTGGCAAAGAATAAAAGACCAATAAAACTATATATCCCCAAATTCATATTCTGAATCTGAAATCCATACGATGGGAATATTTTTGGGTAAAAGTGTTTCTTTATTGATGAAGGTGGTTTCTATTTGGTCCTGCGTGAGGTTTGTCGCTTTCTGGAGATTAGCTCCTGAAAGATTGGCATGGTTCATATAAGTATTTTTGAAATTTGCATTGGTGAGGTTAGAGTTCGTAAGGTCCGTGGCAATGAGGTCGGAGTTGGTGAAATCGGCGCCAGACAGATCTGCATTGGATAAATAAACCCCTGTCATATTTGTATCGCTGAGGTCAGCATTTTTCATTTGCACATTTTTCAAATCGGCTCCTTCAATATTTGACTCTTTCAGATTCGCACGATTAAAGTTTGCAGAGTTAAAATTTGCCTCGACCAAATTAGCTTGAGTCAGAATAGCCCGTGTGAAATTGGCTTCTGGCCCACGTGACCTATATAGAAGGGTTCTATGCAGTCGAGCGCCCTCAAAATTAGCGGAACTGATGTCAGCTTCACAAAGGTCAGCTTCTGAAAGATCGGCATCTATTAAGCAGGCTTCAATAAGTACACCCGAACTCAGGTCTGCTTCTTTTAAGTTTGCTCCAGTGAAATCTGCTTTATGCAGATTTTTTTTTGAGTTCTCCGCGCTGGATTTTTCTGAGCTCATGATTAAACTTTAATAGAGATATTTTGGTAGGGAATATCTAGGCTAATTGCTGAGTTAGGTTTCGTCAAGCGAAGAAACGATAAATATCAAGTGTCAGCTGTTACTGTCCATGATAATCTTTTATTTGGAGTCGAATCGATGGCAATATATAAAAATGATTTAAAAATGCCTTTGTCGAAGAATTTGAGCGGCCTCATGCCGGTTTTTTTGCCACGATTTTTGAATTAAGAAGCTTCAAACAAAGGTGAACAGTTATTTTTTGGGGGTATGAATGGATTTATTTGGCAAGATAAAAATATCAACCGCATTAGTATTTGTCCTGTTATGGGGATGTGTAAATCCAGTATTTTCTGAAACAGAAAGGACGGAAGACATCAGGAAACTACTCAAAGTTTCTGGTATTTTGGACCAGTTGACTTA
>DUAA01000289.1:9409-9715 GCA_012961055.1 Nitrospinaceae bacterium | reverse complement strand
AGGAATATCTTTTTCGTTTTCCGCTGGAATAATGAGCCGGGTGATGCCGAACCTGTGAGCTGCCAGAACTTTTTCTTTGAGTCCTCCAATGGGCAGGACTTTACCCGTCAGTGTTAACTCCCCTGTCATGGCAACTTCAGGACGCAGTGGGGTTTTGGTTAATGCCGAAACCAACGCCACCGCCATAGTGATTCCAGCTGAAGGGCCATCTTTAGGAACTGCACCTTCAGGAATATGAATGTGAAAATCATTTTTCTGATAGAAATTTTTAGACATACCAAAATCTGAAGCGCGTGAACGCACATA
>DUAA01000289.1:0-9140 GCA_012961055.1 Nitrospinaceae bacterium | reverse complement strand
GTTTTTACGACTTTTCTGCAGAGCGTGGCAATTTCTCTTTCCAGATTTCGCACCCCTGACTCCCGAGTGTAGTTATGGATAATACTATCCAGAGCCTTGTCAGTAATCTCGATATTCTTTTTGGTCAGGCCATGTTCAGGTACTTTTTTAGGTATGAGAAAGTTTTTAGCGATGCCCATCTTCTCTTGATCTGTATAACCGGGCAATCGCAACACTTCCATCCTGTCGAGCAAAGGTTGTGGAATAGAATGCAGAACATTTGCGGTGCAGATAAACAGGACATTGGAAAGGTCGTAATCGACTTCCAGGTAATGATCGTTGAAACTGAAGTTTTGTTCAGGATCAAGAACCTCTAATAACGCAGAGGAAGGGTCCCCTCGGAAATCGGCGTTCATTTTATCGATTTCATCCAGCATGAAAACAGGATTATGGACTCCAGATTTTTTAATGCCTTGAATGATTTTTCCTGGCAAGGCACCAATATAGGTTCGACGGTGTCCTCGAATTTCTGCTTCATCCCGCACACCACCCAGAGAAATACGGATAAATTTCCGGCCCATGGCCTTGGCGATGGATTGCCCCAACGAAGTTTTACCTACGCCCGGTGGGCCCGCAAGACAAATAATTGGGCCTTTAATTTTCTTGACCAGTTTCATCACCGCAAGGTGCTCAGTGATCCGCTCTTTAACTTTTTCTAAACCATAATGATCCTGATCTAGGATTTTCTGAGCTTCTGAGATTTTAATTTTTTCTGCTCCAGCCCCTTTTTTCCAGGGTAGGTCCGCAAGCCATTCAATATAGGTGCGCGCAACCGTAGCCTCTGCGGACATAGGTTGCATCAGTTCTAGCCGTTTTAATTCCTTAGTGGCTTTTTCATGAATATCCTTGGGCATTTTGGCTTTTTTAATTTTTTGTTTGAGTTCATCAAAATCGGTTTTGAACTCATCGCGTTTACCCAATTCTTTCTGGATAGCTTTGATCTGCTCGTTGAGATAGAACTCTTTTTGACTGCGTTCCATTTGCTTTCGTACTCGACCATGAACGCGTTTTTCTATTTTAAGGACTTCCATCTCTGACTTGAGGATACTCAGAAGTTTGTTCAGCCGGTCCCTGGGGTTCAAAGTTTCGAGCAACTCCTGTTTTTCCTGGGTTTGAAAAACCATATAGGAGGCAATGGTATCGGCGTAGCGGTGTGGTTCCAGAATATTGGTGCTGGCTGCTATAGCTTCAAGGGGAATTTTTTGATTCAATTTCACGTATTGGTCAAACACAGTTCCCACGCTCCGCATCAATGCTTTGACTTCTGGTGTCAGTTGGTCATTTTCATGAATGCGGTTGATTTCAACCTCAAAATAGTCTGAATTTTTGACGAAAGATTCAATACGGCCTCGCTGAAGGCCTTCCACCAAAACTTTCATGGTGCCATCTGTCAGTTTAAGGATCTGGAGAATATTAGCTATCGTTCCAGTTTCGTAAATATCTGTGGGTTGCGGCTCGTTATTGCTAGAGTTGCGTTGAGCAGAGAGGAAAACACTCTTTTTTTCGGACATGGATTTCTCCAAGGCCAGAATGGATTTTTCCCGACCAACGAATAGGGGAAGCACCATGAACGGGAAGACAACTATATCTCTTAAGGGTAAGAGCGGTAATACAATTTTTTCAGAACCCATGATTTTAGCTTGCCTGTTTCTTATTTTCGTAAACCAACATGGGTTTTTCGCCTTTGAGAACTACTGCTGCATTGATGACAACTTCCTCCACATCTTTTTTGGAAGGGAGGTCGAACATAATTTCAAGCATAGTTTCTTCCAGAACGGCACGGAGGCCCCTTGCCCCGGTTTTGCGTCCAGCGGCTTTTTTTGCAATGGCTTCAATAGCACCATCTGTGAATTTTAGTTTAGCATTTTCATACTCAAATAATTTTTTGTACTGTTTGACCAAGGCATTCTTAGGTTTAGTTAATACTTTTATCATTGCCTCAATGGTCAACTCTTTAAGCGTTGCGATGCTAGAAAATCGCCCGACAAATTCCGGAATGAGGCCATATTTGAGAAGGTCTTCCGGTTGGACTTTTGAGAGAACATCATCCATATCAAGTTCTTTTTTAGAAATGATTTTCTGTCCAAACCCAAGGCTTTTTTTACCGATACGGTTTTGAATCAACGCATCCAGTCCAACAAATGCTCCACCACAAATGAATAGAATATTGGCGGTGTTAACCTGAAGGAATTCTTGATGGGGATGCTTTCGTCCTCCTTGCGGAGGTACGCTGGCGGTAGTACCTTCAATTATTTTCAATAGTGCTTGCTGAACCCCTTCCCCAGAAACATCACGAGTGATCGATAGGTTTTCTGATTTTCGTGAAATTTTATCGATTTCGTCAATATAGATGATACCTCGTTCAGCTTTTTCAACATCGTAGTCGGCATTTTGTAGGAGTTTTAAAATGATGTTTTCAACATCTTCTCCCACATAACCAGCTTCGGTCAAAGTGGTTGCATCCACAATAGTAAAAGGAACATCAAGAATCCGAGCCAGGGTTTGTGCCATAAGAGTTTTTCCGGAACCGGTGGGACCGATTAAAAGAACATTACTCTTTTGAAGTTCTACATCCTCGACGTCTCTGTGGGAGTCAACTCTTTTGAAATGGTTGTAAACGGCAACGGAAAGAATCTTTTTGCAACGCTCCTGCCCGATAATATATTGGTCAAGGTGCTTATATAAATCATGAGGCTTAAGAAAGTGCTGGAAGTCTTCGCCCTTTTCATGAGCCCATTCTTCCACCATGATTTCATTGCAAAGCTCAAGACACTCGTCGCAAATGTAGACGCTGGGTCCAGCAATCAGTTTTTTGACTTCTTCCTGATTTTTCCCGCAGAAAGAACAACGGTAATTCCCATTAGTGGTGCTTTTCTTTGCCATAAAGCCCTCATCAAAAGAGTTGAAGTTGACTGTTCATTCGATTTGAATTAGCTTTTCTTTTTACTCTTGCCGTCCTTCAGAACTTCTTCCCGATTCCTGATCACGCTGTCAATGAGGCCATAATCTTTGGCTTCAGCAGCCGTCATATAATGATCTCTCTCAGTGTCCTTGTTAACCTGAGCAACATCTTTGCCTGAGTGTTTGGCCATAATGCTATCTAGGATAGAACGTATTCTTGTGATTTCTTTAGCCTGAATTTCGATATCGGTGTGTTGTCCTTGAAATCCTCCGCTCGGTTGGTGGATCATGATGCGCGCATGCGGTAGGGAAAACCGTTTTTTTGGTGCACCAGCGGTAAGGAGTAAAGCGCCCATACTGGCTGCCTGCCCGATGCAGATGGTTTGAACATCCGGCTTGATGTATTGCATCGTGTCATAGATGGCCATTCCAGAACTTACCTGGCCGCCTGGACTGTTGACGTAAAGGTAAATATCCTGATCGGGTTCATCTGACTCCAGAAACAGCAATTGCGCGATAATCAGGTTTGCCAAATGATCATCAATGGCGCTCCCAATAAATATGATTCGATCTTTAAGAAGGCGTGAATAAATATCATACGACCTCTCGCCTCGACTGGTTTGCTCAACAACGATTGGAACTAACTGGTTATAAGTTTCGGTCATAGTTTTCTCTAGATTAAATAGGGGCAAGCACAAACTTCTTTCTGAATCCAGTTGGGGTTTCCGAAAGAAACTTCAGCCTGTAAGCCATTAAAAATTAATTAGATACCTTTACAAGGAAGGGTTGAGTGTTAATTATCAGTAATTAAGTCTTTTCTGTCAACTTTTTCTTCTTTGATGGTTACTTTTTCCAAGGCGGCCTCAATGGTTTTGTCCCGCTTCATACGATTGTGCAGACGTGCCATGATTCCATTTTTTTCCCATTCTCGTTTTATCTGTTGAATATTTCCTCCACCAAGTAATTGGGACATGTTTTTGACCTCTTGTTCTAATTCTTCCTGAGTGACTTCCGCATTGAGATCTTTGGCAAGCTGGTCGAGAACCAGTTCTTCCTGGAGGGATTTCATGGCGGGCTCCCGGTATTGATTGAGCAGTTCAGGCGTCACCTCGTCATCATGATCATGTTCGTGATCATGTCCATGGTCATGATCATGTGTTGCAGTTTTTTTGCCTTCTTTTTTTCTAGCCTGATCAATCATGAACTTGACCTGCTCTTTCAAAAGCCCTTCCGGTAAATCTACCTGATTTTGTTCAGTGATTTTTTCCGCAAGAATTCCTTTCAAAGCTTTGCGAGCTTCCTTATGTTCAAAACCTTCCAGTTCGGTGCGGAGTTTTTGTTTCATGTCATCCAGATTCTCATATCCTTTTGCCTCGACACTGAGAGCAAAATCATCGTTAAGTTCAGGCAACTCCTGCTCCTGAATTCCTTTTAGTACAATTTGGAAATCAACGTCTTTGCCGGCAATTTTTTTGTTGTGATAATCTTCGGGAACCTTTACCTGAATGTCTCGGGTTTCACCAATTTCCATGCCGAGCATGCCTTTGTCCAGTCCTTCGATTAATTGCCCTCCACCGGCCTGGATGATTTGATCTTTCGCAGACCCTCCTTCAAAAGGTTCGGATCCAATCTTGCTGGTGAAATCAATTTTAAGTAGGTCTTTATCCTGAGCGGGTCGGTCGGTCACGGTGATTGTTTTTGCCATGCGTTGGCGAATTACTTCAATCGACTGGTTGATATCTTCCTCGGTGACCCGCGGGATTTTCATTTCCAGCTCTATGCATGAGTAGTCTTGAAGCTCTACGGTGGGGAGAACTTCGATAGATGCAGAAACAGAAATATCCGTCCCTTCTTCGGCATTGACCTCTAAGAGATGTGGCTGGCCCACTGCTCGCAGATCTTTTTCTACAATGGCGTTATTGAGTTGGTCGCTTACCAGATTGCTAAGAACCTCTTTCTTGACATCCGTGCCAAACTTTTTTTCCAGATAGGCGATCGGTATCTTACCTTTTCGAAAGCCGGGAACATTCACCTGT
Source organism: Nitrospinaceae bacterium (assembly GCA_012961055.1). GTDB lineage: Bacteria > Nitrospinota > Nitrospinia > Nitrospinales > VA-1 > LS-NOB. Next base: position 4,164 of record DUAA01000289.1, on the reverse strand, counting down.
TGGCCGAGTTTTTGATAGTACTGTTTAACCTTTTTGTCATATTCCTGAAAAGGGATTTCAAATTTTATTTTTTTGTTACAGGAATCAACATCTTCGATCTCAATTTTCATAAAATTCCAAAAGTTTAAAGATTAGCGGCCAGCGTAACGCTGGATTAAAGTTAGAAATGCTTTAAGCTCTTTTGCAGCCCAATTAGCCCTTATTACTTACTGATCCTTTAAGGAGTGCGGATGGAGGGAGTCGAACCCCCACGGTTGCCCACTGGATCCTAAATCCAGCGCGTCTGCCAGTTCCGCCACATCCGCATAATCATATAATTTAAAAGCCTACTTTATCCTTTTATCTGGGTTTTTCAGCTAATTTAAAGGGATAAGCCGGGATAAGCCCAAGTGATCCCGCGACCAAACACAGTAACAGATATATTACCCAATAGGAAAGGATTCTGCAAATATCTACTCTGCCTAAAGACTATTATCCTCATCCATCTCTTTATGGAGGCGCGAAATCTCTTTCTGGAGCATTGTGAAGTCGACTTCTTCCTTGTCGCAGTAATCTCGCAAATGGGAGTACATGATGAGGACGCAGGACCATTCGTCAAAACCTTCCCCACTTTTTTTACTCCGTTTCTCTAAAGTCAAATAGTTGTCTTCAACTTGCTCTAGGACCTTGAAGAAATTGATGATTTCGTTGCTCCCATCCATGCTCTCATTATTGGTAAGGGCGCTAAAACCTTCTTTAGACTGTGATAATTTAACCGCATTATATTGCTCTTCTATCTGATTTAAGAGGATTCCAGCATCTTTGCAATAAAAACTCAGATTGCTAAAAGCGATGATCAGACATTCGTATCCACCAATTTCCAGAGGTTTTTCATTTTCATCAGAAACCAATTCGGAAATATCATCTTCGACTGAATCGAACATGTCGAAAAACGCATCGAGTCGGGCTGCTTTTTCGTCGTCTGTCATTATCTTTGTATGGCCCGGGGTTTGTGGTCTTTAGGAACCAGTAAATTCCCTGATGGATAATAGCCTTTGGGGACTGTCAGTCCAGGGTAGACCCAGACGTCTTTCCCGAGTAGTGCTCCCGGGCATATTATTGAGTTGCAACCGAGTTCAACATTGTCACCGATCACCGCGCCCAGTTTTTCCATTTCGGTATTTAAAATTCCAGTATCGAGAGGTATTTGGATAGGGTTGACATAATCTTTGAGTTTTTCATCGGCGCTTCTAAATTGCAGGTTGGCCAGTTTCGATCCTGCTCCCAGATTGACATAGCTCCCTACAATACTGTCACCAATGTAGTTGAAATGACCGGATTCGGTATGACCCATGAGAATGCTATTTTTTATTTCGGTAGCATGACCAACCACGCAGTGATTTCCGATCAGAACGTTTCCACGGATGTAGGCCCCTTGCCTAATATCGCAGTTCTCGCCGATTATGGTGGGACCTTTAATAATGACCGATGGTTCTAACTGTGTTCCCCGACCAATTAAAATGCCCAGTTCCTGCAAATAAACGGGTTCGGTTAAATCGATCCATTCCTGCACATAGAGCCCCTTTTCTTCGCGTTGGTAACTCGCAGAATTAAGAGTGGTTTTTACCCCATTCAAATGAAAAGAGTAGGACCCGCTCTCGGTTTTATTACGTATCATTCGCTCCAGGCGGGAACGCAGTGTTTTTATGGGATCCCACACTCGTTCGCAATCAGAAAAAATATCTGGCTCGCTCAGGTCTGAAAAAAAAATATTTAAATCTTTCACAAAGTACCTTTGTTAGAAATTTGCGCAACTGTTAGAGCGATCAATTACCTCGTCTCAGTTTAATAGATCCTGGTTTGTTTTCTTACTTTAAAGCCGAGATAAATACTTAACCTGAAAAAAATGGACATTTGCTGCCGACGGCTCACCGGTTAATGATTTATGTACCATTTGCCCAAAGGGGTCAGGCGATTTCCCTTGGGACTCAATTGAATCAGATTTTGCTTTCTTATTTCACTAATAAGTCTGGACTTATATTGGTTTTCTATTTCCAACTCTTCATCCAATACAGGCCGGAAAGCAATTTGACTGAGAATATAAAGTTCTTTTTTATAAAAAAGGTTGTTTTGGTCTTTTAGCTGGGACAATAAGAGTTTAAGAACCTCTTGACCAATTTTTTTTAGTTTCGTGGCATCCGATTTTCTACCACGTAGGTTAATGCTGATTTTATTTTCGGTTCCGGAATTTCGCACAAAGATACCGGCTTTCCCCTTTGCTAAAGAAATATACAACATATCTGGATCGTCGGGGAAATCTCGAGTTTTTCTGGTGTAACCCCTTTGCTTAGTGTTTTTAAATATTAACTGTTTTACTTTTCGCCACACTTGAGAATCCTTAGAGAATAGCTGTTGGCGAATATAATACACATATAGAGTGGATTTGAATCCAGGCAAGAAGGGTCGAAGAACAACCTGAAGATATTTTTTGGGCGATAGGTTTGCTGCCAAATGTTCAGTGGCAGAAAAGGTGTTGAGAGCACTTTTTAATCCGTTGCCGGAGTACACCGTTATTTTCTTCTGATTTGGGAGCGTTAAAAAAGCGGTAGTGATGTTGTGTCCTGTTTCTTCACTGCCTACTGCCAGAACTGTAGATTTATAATTTTCTGTGGCACAATTTTTGGGAATAGCTGTTTCCAGGGTTTGTAGGTCGCTCACTCTTGTCACACCATTTTTTTGTAGTGGTGCAATTTTATTTTTAAGTTCTTTTTGCTTCTTCGGTGAAAGTTTTGCTGACAATCGTTTTTGTTCTATTAATGCCAGGCGAATTTTAAGCAGGATCCACTTGTCTCCAACGGCGGTGAGCAGGGGTGTTAAGCCCATTGATTGGGCACAAGCAGAAGCGTTGAGATCGCTCTCTACCGTGTTGATATAAAGTGATCCGCTATATTTTTCAGGGAAATGCGACATCAAATGCCACGCTTGCAGCATTGCGGTCTCGTCTCCGCTTAAAACCCACAACGCGTCATGAAAGGGGTCGTATTTCAGACAGAAGAAGCGGTCCCCATCCGCATCAAAGATGGCCCCAGCAACTCTTTTTTTTCCTGACCTTGCGGATTTCTGGTTTGCCCGACCCACTGCGAAAAGTTTGATGATGGCTTTGTGAGAATGGAAAGGTCCTGTTGGTTTTAAGATCATGTCTGCAGAAATGCGTGGACATCCTTCAAGGTCAGCAACTCCAGAGTGTAGATTGACTGCCCCATTTTTACTTGCATTAACTTCTATGACTTTACCGACTCCTGCTTCCCGAAAAATTTGTGCGGCAATTTTTTTCAGTGCCCCAAAAGCGGGGTCTACCACTAGAATAAGGTTTTTTAGAGTGTCGGTAGATTCAAGCCAGGAGTTCTCTGGCATAAGAGAAAAACTTTGGAACAGAGCAAGGGCTTTTTGTCTGCAATCGGATTTTTTACCTTTAAGTAAGATTTTTTCTATCGCTTCAAATTTTTGCTTGAGAAGACTTTCAGTCAGATCGGCATCATCAGCGGGTAACGGCTTCATACCATGAAAAGGCAGAAAAAGTTTTATCCCATTTTGGTCCATATGGTTGTGAGATGCTGTGACCATAATGCCACCATAGGCTCCTTTGTAGAGCATGAATAAAGGCACCAGCGGAGTCGGCACTACGCCCAGAACGAGGGCTTCGCCACCTGCTTTGCGGACTCCTCGAACTACCGCATTTGTATGGTTGCCGGATGGGTTTCGGGGATCCCAACCAATTACAAAGGTTCGCCTTTTATGTGAAACTAATTTTTTTTTGAGACAATTTTTGACGAAGCAATAGACGTAGAGCTCCATAAAATCTTCAGTGATCCAACCCTTTTCATTAAAAATCTGCAGTGGAGTCAACCCCCTACATTCCGAACTCTTTGCCGATTTTATTTCTCGGCGAATCCCATCGGTTCCTTGCACGCGGTAAGGCATGGTTTTTTGTATCAGGGGTGTTTTTTGTTTCATTTAATATCGGGAATTCAAAAAAATGAGTAGGTTTCAGGGGGTTTTTCGTATCTAAGCAATTGTAACATAGAGGCCGTACACCCTTAAAGAAAGAAGCGTGGGATAAAGCGGGGTCAATATCAATGGGTGGGTGTAATGCTCATAGAACATTGAAAGTAAAAAGTTTTTGGT
>DUAA01000288.1:4047-9745 GCA_012961055.1 Nitrospinaceae bacterium | reverse complement strand
ATATCATTTCACCTTTATGTTCCCTTAACATCCTGTTCAATCCTCCGTTGATTTATTCTTTATTGAGTTCTTTCAGCGCCACTTCCACTGTTTGCACCGCTTGTTTCATAACCTTATTTAATAGACCTGAATCTTCTTTATCAAATGGGGACAATACATAATCAACAATATCATCTCTATCTTCGGGCCGCCCGATTCCTACGCGAACCCGCGCAAATTCTCCTGTCCGCAATGATTGAATCGTTGATCGAATTCCCCGTTGCCCACCATCGCCTCCTTTAAACTTTTTTTTAATCTTGCCAAGAGGAAGGTCGATATCATCATGAACCACCAGCAATTGCTCTGGTGAAAGACCAAAAGCGGAAAGCAACGATTTGGCCGCTTTTCCGCTCTCATTCATATAAGTCCTTGGCTTTGCTATAACAACTTCAAATCCTTCAACTTCTCCTTTGCCATATAAGGAAAAATATTTGTGATGCCTCAACTGAATATTGTATTTTTCAGCCAGGTTATCTGCCACCCAAAATCCCGCGTTGTGCCTTGTCAGTTCATAGCGTGGTCCGGGGTTACCGAGACCCAGAATTACAAACACCTTTTAATTTAACCGTCTTCTTTCTTGGCATCAGCATCTTCCGATGCAACAGTTGCAGCCTCTTCGCCTTCCCCACCTTCCGTTTCATCCTCTTTCACTTTTTCTTCATAGGCAGTAACCACAACATCAGTGAGCGGAGTAAGTATTTCTAAATCTCCTTCCACCACAAGGTCGGACACATGAAGCATCTGATTAAGTTGTAGGTCACCCATTGGGACTTCAATTTTTTCAGGGATATTCCTGGGGATGCTCTCTATTTCCAAATGACGCAGGACATGATTGAGTATTCCGCCCATTTTTTCAGCTGGAGAAGTACCCACCAGATACACTGGAACCTTAACTTTGATTTTTTTAGTAATATCAACTTCAAGGAAATCCGCATGCAACCAACCTGACTCCAATGGATGAGCTTGATACTCTTTCAGCACCACATTCCGACTGGAATCTCCTTCGATGTTGAGTTCAATCAATGCGTTCCGACCTTTTTCTAAAAGGAGCTTCTTCAGTTCCTTGGGATTCACAACCAGTTTGAGGTTGTCGTTTAACCCATACATTACCGCAGGCATGGCTTCTTCGTTTCTAAGTTTACGAATAGCCGATTTGCCAGTTACTTCTCTTAATTTTCCCACTAAAGCAGACATTCTAAACTCCAATTGATGTGATATAAGCTACGAAATCGCTACACAAAACCCATAACGCATAGCTCTGATTTTTTATTCCTTGGTTGAGTCGAATAACGAACTTACCGAGGTTTCCTCGTGAATCCTTAAAATTGCTTCGCCCAATAACGGCGCTATTGAAAGCACCTTGATCTTCGGGTTTTGGGCCAATTCATCCCTCAAGGGAATACTGTTTGTTGTCACCACCGATTTGATCGGAGAGTTCCTAATCCGTTCTCCCGCAGGACCAGAAAGTACCGCATGAGAACAGCAAGCATGGACCTCTTTGGCCCCCGCTCCCAATAACGCATCAGTCGCTTCCATCAGTGTTCCCGCAGTATCAATCATATCGTCCACAATAAAGGCCACCTTATCCTTAACATCACCAATAATATTCATAGCCTTGGCTTCGTTGGGAATATCCCTGCGCTTATCGATAATAGCCAGAGAGCTATTCAGCCTCTTGGCATAAGCTCTGGCCCGTTCCACTCCTCCTGCATCAGGGGAAATAACAATCATATTTGGTAAATCAAGTTTGCGGATGAAGTCAATCAGAACATTAATCGCAAACAGGTGATCCACAGGAACATTGAAGAACCCCTGGATCTGCCCGGCATGTAAATCTAACGTTAATACCCGATCTGTTCCTGCTGTCTCAAGCAAATCGGCAACTAGTTTAGAGGTAATTGGCACCCTCGGTTCATTTTTGCGATCCTGCCGCGCATAGCCATAATATGGGATTACCGCGGTGATTCTTCTTGCCGACGATCGACGCAAGGCATCGATCATAATCAACAATTCCATCAAATTAGTATTGCCAGGAAAACAAGTTGGCTGAACTACAAAAACGTCCCTACCACGAACATTCTCTTCTATCCGGACATATATTTCTTTATCGGAAAAGTCGCGGATAACCGTTTTACCTAATGGTATATCAAGGTACTTACAAATATCATCCGCCAGAGACGGATTAGCCCGACCTGAAAAAACTAGCATCCGCCCGTCATCACTGGAATACATATTTTAAAAAATCCTTGTAAAAACTTGGCTGGGGCGGGAGGACTCGAACCTCCGAATGCAGGAATCAAAATCCTGTGTCTTAGCCACTTGACGACGCCCCAAAGTATATTGATTCAATCCGCACCCACGTGTCGATTCCTAATTGTCTCGCCTCTACATTGAGAAGAAACGGCAGAATGCATTTCTGGGGGAAAACTCAGGGAAATTTTTTGACTAGACAGAATATCCGCCAAGCCACAAAACTTAGCGTGGCTCCTCACCACAAGGATAATTAGGAATCAAGTCGTCTTAACCCAACAGGCGACATAAAAAAGACCTCGATCCAAAATATGGTTTTTTATCCCAAACTTCTAATAGATGGAGAAAACAACCGCCTCCCAAAATGCAGAGGACCTTATGGCTACAAGGCTGCTAACATTTTATCAGGATATAATTCAGTAAAACTGATAATGCTTTCAGCTAAAAAAAGCCCGAACCTCCCTCCATCCAATTTAGCAAAGGCAGTATTTGCTGTTCCAGAACTGTCAAAAATTCCAAAGACCGTGGAACCGCTTCCTGATAGGAGCGCCCCTTTTGCTCCCAAAGCAAGTATCTCCTTTTTTATAGCAAAAACCTCTGGATACTCTTTAAAAACAATATGTTCCAGATCATTACTCCAAGCCGCCCCTAATTGGGCAAAATCCGACTGCAAGAGAAATTTTTTCAAAATGCTAATATTATTTTGCTGTTTTGTCAACTCCAATTTTAAATTGCCATACACCCAAGCCGTGGACACTGGAAATCTAGGATAAACCATTAAAATATAAAACCTAACTGAACTCTCAACCGGTTCGAGAATTTCCCCTCTACCTCTCCCTACAGCGCAGGGTGAAAAAAGGAAAAAAGGCACATCCGACCCTAGATCAGAAGCCAATAAAATCAGATCTTTACGTTTTAAATTCAAACCCCATAAGAAGTTTAGTCCTAACAAAACCCCAGCTGCATTTCCGCTACCCCCTCCCAGTCCAGCCCCGTGGGGGATGTTTTTTGTTAAATGGATTCTTGCCCCCCTGCACCGACCAGGAAAACGGGCTTGCAACAGGCGAGCGGCCTTGATAACCAGATTTCCACCATCAGTAGGGATTTCCGGTTGATCACAAACAAGGTCCAACCCCTCCGAAAGACATTCTATTTTTATTTCATCACACCAATTCACCATCTGGAACAAGGTTTCCAGTTCATGAAAACCGTCTTCTCTCTTACCTAGAATATTCAGCCCAAGATTTACTTTAGCGGGGGTTTTAAAGGAAATGGTGGAGGAGAGACCTGTCATTGATTTTTATTGGAGGAACTGGCTTTCATGAATTGAAACGTATCTAAAGGAAGCTTTTGGTTGATAACAGGGTTTTTATATTTGATACGAATCGTTTCCTTTTTCTCAGGAAACGATAATGTTACCAAATGGGCCAAATTGTGATCTCCAATTTTTTCATAGCCCTGCCATGTCACTGAATAAATGGTACGCGGCCCTAATTTTCGCACCATCTCAAGAGGAAGCAGGGTCATAGCAGAGAACTGAATCGTTACGCTACCCCCTCGCTGAATATCAGTTAACTGTAAAATATACTGGGTCCGGTCTGAATTTAAGCGTGAACTCAAAACCTTGAGAAACTCAAGCCTTGGGATGTAGCCGATAAAAATCCGCAGATACTCGCTAAAATCCAATCGAATCCCCAATATTTTGTACATCAGGTTTTGCACTTTCGGCCCAGCAAAATATCTGCCATTTGCGGGATCAAAAAATACGGTCCTACCTTTATGATGAGTAAAAACTCCCACCGTCTGTCCAAATAAGCCAAAGGTATCCACCCGAATGGACTTACTATCCTGAACCGCCAGCGTTTGGCGAAACGATTGTTTTAGTTTATGACTTAGGAAAGTGGTGCGAGTAAAAGATTTAAGGTTTTTAATTTTTTCAACCCGGTCTTTTTGCCTTTTTAAAACGTATCCTGTAGTAATGGAATCTTTTAAAAAATGTGGAGCAACCGGTTCAACTCGGGACTGACACCCCCAGCTCAAAATTAAAAATATAAAAATGAGGAACAAAAAAAATGAATGGCGTTTTACCACGCTAGGTAAAAGGAGGAAGTTCAACTGATTTTCTTAATAACCTTTATTCGAAATATTTCGTGCTTTGTTGATTTTATTCTGTAACTTTTGCGGGTCTGGCATTTCTCCACCGATATCGCCTTTTGGATTCATGGTAAGAAATAGACTCTTTTTCCATGCCCCACTAGCTTCATCATAATTTTTCAGGGAGAACAAAATATCACCAAGGTGGTCGTAAAGAACCGGATCCGCGCCGGTATAAATCATGGCCTTCTTAATTTCCGTTAAAGCTTTTTCAGAATCCCCTTTTTTGAAATATATCCAACCCAGGCTATCCAAAAAATAACCATTTTTAGGTTGGGTTATCAGGGCTTTTTTCAAATGCACCAAGGCCTGGTCAAGATCACGTCCCTCCAATGCGTACATATATCCCAAAAAATTATGCGCGTTGGAATGCAAAGGATTTAACTCAATCGCCAATCGCATATTTTTTATAGCATCTTTATAATTCCCTGCTTTTTCCAACAAGGCACCCAACTCAAAATAATAGGAGTCTTTTTTGGGGTTCAGGGCTAGGGCATTGCGCATGTTTTCAATAGCTAGATTATTTTTATTTTGGGCCATATATGCCAACGCCAGGGAGTGTAAAAGACGGTCGTTCTCAGGCTCCATTTTGACGGCGATATGGAGCAGATTCACAGCACGTTGAGAATTTTTCATCAGACTATATAGTCGGGCCGTGTAGAGGAGAATATCCAAAGATTCCGGCTCCAACTTTCTGATTTTTTCAAACTCTTCAACAGCCTTGTCCAGCCGACCCTGGGTTTCATAAATCCGGGCCACAAGGATATGTGGATCTTTAAAGTCACGTTTGGCAAGAACCAGCTGAAGCTCCTCCAAAGCTCGCAGATACATAGTTTGCTCAAAATAAATCGTTGCTATGCGCATATGGAGATTAGGTTGCTTTTCCAACTCGGCAGGAATGCCTACAGCGCCACGTGTTCCATCTGGATTCAAAGATCCCCCGCCATGTATTTGTGAAACTCGGCTCTTGATATAAGCGTTATCTGGCTTCAGCTTTAATAACAATCCATACTCTTTCAAGGCCTCAATCGTTTTGCCCTGATTTTCAAATACCCAAGCTAAATGGTGTCGGGCCTGAAGCAGGTTGGGTTTCAGGGAGACAGCTTTTTTGAGACTGTTCTCAGCAGCCTGAAATAAATTTGCACGTATATACGCACGACCCAAATAAAACTGCACTAGGGGGTTATTCGGCTCTATCTCCGCCCCTTTTTTATATTCTTCCAAAGCCTGGTCATACTGACCTAATTCTTCTAAC
>DUAA01000288.1:0-4037 GCA_012961055.1 Nitrospinaceae bacterium | reverse complement strand
AAGGAAGCCCGGGAGCTTCCCGAGTGAAGGCGGCTGACACGATCATAATGTTTGATGGCCTCATCCACCTTGCCTTGACTGGACAAAATGTCTGCTAGGATCATTTCAATTTGTTCATTTTCAGGAAATTTAACCAACGCATCTTGGCTTGCTCGAACCGCTTCATCAAATTGACCCGTAAGAAGTAAAAGGCGGACCAATTTTTCACGGAACCTTTCTGATTCTGGGTCGTACAGGACCACTTCTTTATAATGCAAAGTGGCCTGTTTCAACTGATACGCCTTCTCAGCCTGCAGGGCCATCAGATAATTATAATAAGAACGTGGGTCCCGTGTTTCCACTTTCTGAGCATTTTTCTTTTTATTCTCAAAAGACTGCACCGCATAAGACGAGGACAAGTCAACATTTGCAGGATACGGAGTCCCAACCGTAGTAGCGCAATTCGTCAGGAACAAGAGGCAAAATATTAGCAAACCTGCTTTTAGATTTGGTATACCCAGCTTTTGGGTAATCCCGCAAATTAATTTTGATTCGTGAGCTATGCCTCTCATCTTCTTTATAGTCCTAGCGTATGGATAAGTTTGCTTTGGAGCGTATCAGGCAACCGCCTTAAACACAACACCGTTTAATAACGATTCTCCTGCCCTGGTATTTATTTCCTGCACAATCTTCTTTTTTAAAGAATCTAAAACCGGCACCCACTCTTTCCCTTTAATCCGCACATGAAGTATTTTCCGGGCCACCTTTTCTATTGTGGATACTCCGGCTATTTCTTTTCCCACCACCAGATTCCAATGATAGGTCAACCATTCCTTTTCATTCTCCTTAGAATATGTCTCATAGGGAAGGACTTGAAACAAAACTGACCTAATTTCTGACCAATTTCTGCTCGTACTTTGTTTCAGTTTGTTTTTCATACACAAAACGGGAATTGGTTTGACATTCACATACATTTTAGCTCTCTTGGCAACCAAGTTAAAGCTAATTCTCCCCCCTCCACTGGGAGTGGGGCCTACTTACAATGGCTTTTATTGGCTCGCTATTATTAAACTCCGCTTGGAAAACTTGACCGTTTTCGAGCATATGAATATAATTCCCCGGTGAGGTGGGCAATATTAAATTTTGAACTCTTGAATGATTATGACAATGATTGACAAAGAAGAGCTGAATTCATTAATTCAGAGCGAATGGGATTATCTGGAAACTAAAAAAGGCGAATGGAGCCTTCTTGAAGGGGAACAGGACATGGAGGTACTGGAGCACGTCTTACGCTGTATCCTTCACTTGGACCTAACCCAGGAAAAGCCTCTGGAGTTCAAAGAGTGCGTTAAAGTGCAAAATCCCGATGGCGGCTGGTCCAAGGAATCCCACACCGATAAAACTTCTATGTGGATCACGACTTTTGTAGGACTCAAACTCTGCCGCGGAAACCAAATTCTTATGGATCCGGAAATTCAGGCCACCATCGATAAAACTCTGGAATATGTTTTATCCATGCAGGAAGAGAAAGGACATTGGTCCGATTCTGAGTGGTCTCACTTGGACACTACCTGCTCTGTCACTTATTTTCTGACTATTTATCAGGTTACACAGGATAAGGCAGATGACGAGCGTATTAATAAAGCCCGTGTCAGAGGCTTCGAGTTTATTAGAGGATGGCAACAGGATTCAGGACTATGGAAAGACGATACGTTTCATCCTGCAGGTATTGAAACCACGGCTCATTTGATGCAGTACACCCTTGTTCCCGCTTACTTCATGGATAAAATCGAGTACGCCGGAAAAATGTGCATGGAAGCGGCAGACTCCATGGTCGACGCGCAGGCCGAAAATGGCAGTTGGGACAGTGAAAATATTGACCATACTATGGATGCCTGTCGCAACCTGATGCTGGCTTCGGATACTTTTAAAGTTAAAGAAAAGTACACCCCAGTTATAGAAAAAGGAATGCGCTGGTTGATTAATATTAAAAATGAACAGGGCTGGGGAGATTTCCCGCAGGAACCGAGTAACGTAGAACGCACCGCAGATGGTTTAGATACCTTGCTCAAATATCGGCGCTATTGCACCAAAGAACCGATGTCACATTTCTGGGCTTTTTCCAAATAGCCGGCGTAACCGCCGGTGATAATATGTAGAAACACTGACGCAACTTCCAAAGATGTAAAATCTATACCCACCGAGTCTGGCCTTAAAAAAGGAACTAAGTGGAAGCAATCATATTACTAGCCGGTTACGGCTCTCGATTAGACAGACAGGACTTGCCTCATAAAGCACTTCTCCCTTTTGGGGAGGAGACCCTACTCTCCCGCCACTTAAAATGCCTGAAAACTTTGGATGTCCAGAGAGTTCATTTAGTTCTGGGCTATAATGCCTCAACATTGAAATCCTATGTACAGGATCTCAATCTGGGTCTGCCGATACATTTTATCGACAACCCGGCCTACCGCACTACGGGCAATACCTTGTCAATGGTGATGGGACTTAAACATTGCCACGATGAAGCTTTGATTCTTGATGGCGATGTCCTGTATCCACCCCAGGCCTTGATAGAATATGTGCAAAAAGCACCACGCTCTTCTTTTGCATTAATACCTGCTGACATCGACAACGCTGAATGCGCCAAGGTTTTATTGAATCCTGCAGGGACCATACATGCCTTCATTACCAAACGCGAACTTACCGAGGCGGAGAAATCTAGTTTTGATTTTGGCGGTGAGGCCATTGGGTTTTTGGTGCTCTGCCAGGAAGATGTTCCTCGCTTTATAGCCCTGTATGAAAATAATGAACCCACCTACCAACCCGTTCTCTGGGAAATCCCATTTACCGAGTTTGCCCAAAACACACCCTTGCATCCCTGGAATATTTTGCAGGAAGGCTGCTTTGAAATAGATACCCAAGAAGACTACAACAACGCCTTAAACTACTTTCAATCCCACCCCAATAAATACCGGTTCAAATAGTTAAATTTTATAGCTTTAACTCTAAAAATTTTCCTTTAAATTCAATGCGCCAATTTACTTCTATCCAGTTATTCCGGTATAGCATCCCCAAATTGGTATCTATTTTGCGATTAAGGCTTTTTATTTAAGGCCGTACAAATATGGTGCAGTTCTTTGGCTAATTCGCTAACTCTGCCCTCTACCTTTTGATCGGTTACTTTCCCCTCTTCGAAAGCCTCGCCAGTAAAATAAACGAAACGTGGGATAATTAGGCAACGAAAATCTAGCATTAAGCTGTTAGCCAAGCTCATTACTGACATGTAACTGCCTTGCCCTCCGGCAGCGCAGAGGAATCCCACGACTTTATCCTCCCAAGCCTTGCCAGTAAGTTCGACCAGGTTTTTTGTGGCAGCATTGACATCGTAATTATAAATGGGGACGGAGAGCAAAATCCCCTCCGCTTTTTGGATCTGTTTAGCAACGGATTGTACTTCCGGTCGCGCATAAACAGAATCCCCATCACATAAAGGTAGCGGTGTCGTCTTAAGGTTGATAAAATTTACCGTTGCTCCTGCACTTCGAAGCGCTTCTTCAGCTTGCCGCGCCAACACAAGACTCCGGCTTTCAGGGTTTAGACTACAGGCCACGATTAAATAAGACATTTTCTACCCAGATTTATCTTGAAAAGATGTTGTTCTTTTCCAAAAATTTTTGCCCAATTAATGGGTTAATTGGAAGAAATTAATTTAAGCCCGACGACACTTCCCGCCAACAGAAAAAGAAAAACCCCAGAGTTGACATCAACCAACTAAAAGTATCTGAAAGCTATAAGCATATTGTGAACCCGATTTTAAAAATACTCACCGAAACCAGTATAGAACCAACGCATACGATTCTCCTTAAATGAATAAGGAGTGATACTGTATATTACATATTGGGAAAAGATTTAAAATCCTTTCCAGTTTTAATTTTATCTAATAATTTGCGTAATTATTTTTTTTCAGCATGAATTATAAAATTTTCATAAAAATTTTTCCAGAGAATAAATTTCTTGCCTTTATCTTCTTTTAAAGCGGTTTTTTTTGATGTCGGTGG
>DUAA01000287.1 GCA_012961055.1 Nitrospinaceae bacterium | reverse complement strand
TGAAGATCGCAAGCCATACGAATCTTCCCTGCCAGACTAAACAGTGGCGTAAAAGCAAAAGGTAAAAACTTGGTGGGAATCATCAAACTCAGACCATCTGGCATCGTCACCAGTTTTCCTCCGGTATACACATAGGTACTGGGAGCTCCTGGATTGGTCCTGACCAAACGGTCTTCAAGGCCCAGTTGCTGGCATAATTTAATAGCCGCCGGCTTTTGTGAAATAAATGAATCTGGGCCTCTTTCGACAACAAACCCATCGGACTTTTCTGTGGCTATTTTCCCGCCAAATCGATCCCCGCCCTCGAATATGGAGCATTCCAGCGGTGCGCCCTCTGCTATTTCCTTCTGAATGCGATATGCCGCCGCCAATCCGGCGATACCCCCTCCTATAACAATAACTTTTTTCATGGGCGCATTATGTCAGGTTTCCAATATTCTCGCAATATACCGGGCACACAGTTTTTCTCTTGAAAAACAACATTATTGGTAATTGTGGAAAGGGTTTGTTATATTTTGAAAATTAAATTAAAATATATTTATGCAAATCTATTAATTTTGTCAGGAGGTTCGACAATGTCCAATTCCGCCTCAGTTTTGAAAGAAGCTGTTGAGTTCGAGAAAAAAGCTTTGGAAAAATATGCAGAAGCTGCCGAAATGGTAAAGCACGCTGAGACCAAAGCATCTATTGAAAAAATTACTTCTGAAAAAAAACAAGTCATTGAGTCCATGCATTGGGTCATTATGGCGGAAGCAGGAGAAATCGAAACCGAAAAACCCGCCCCAGCCGCTGAAGGTGAGGAGGCTAAGAGTGGTGCCAGCAAATGTCCTTTCTCAGGCGCGTTAGCTGAAATGGGTATCGATATCACCAAAATGTCCAAGGAAGAAGCCATGGAAAAAATGGGCGATATGTCCAAGCTCTTTCCCGAAAGCACAGATTCTTAATTCCGCTATGTCTCCCCCCTTCAATCTATTAATGGAGTGCGGAAGTTGCGCAATTGAAAACCTCATTCCCGGGTTCACTCCCGGGACACCGGTTATATGCAACCAATGCCGAGAAAACCTGCTGGCTCTCGATTTTCCCAAAACTCATCAAGGCCATACCTGCGATTCTTGTGGAATGGTTTTGTTGATCAAGGAAGAAACCGAATTCTCAGATGGAGAATCAGAATGTCAGTGTGGGGGTCAGAATTTCTCAGAATTGGACATGAAGGTTTTTGCGGAAAGTGTCTCTAAAGCTCCAATATTGGATTTGGACGACTCTGATGACGATTCCGATTTCGACTGGTGCCGCTCAGCACCAGACAACTCTACCAAGGAAGATTATAACGAAATATTTGATGATGATCCGGGGTTCTAGTCAACTTCTCTTGTGAACTCCTGTCAAGCCTATAATTATTAAGCATTTCCCCTCCCTACACCTATCCGTTTCCATTTAAATTATCCTCGATATACTCTGCACCCAAAAATCTAAAAAAGCTTAACCCGTTCAACCTGTTTAATATTATTCTGGGAGCTCCTTACAGGTATCCGGGGTGATGATGTCGTATGCGAAAAGGTAATCCTTTACGAGCAAGGCTACTATCACTGGATGATAAAATTGTGGATCAGTTTAAAAAAATACATGCTAACGAAATTCTAACGATAAACGCGAAGAGGACTGCAAAATCTCTCAGTTTG
>DUAA01000286.1:815-1682 GCA_012961055.1 Nitrospinaceae bacterium | reverse complement strand
GACCAAGGAGACATTCCTGTCCACTTGGTATCCCAAACACTTCTAAAATAGGAAATATATTATGAGTTTTAAAATGAATGAAAAACGTATTGAGTGGGTAACCGCTGCTCGTTTTACACTTGGTCAACAAAAGACGACCATCGACCGGACTGAGGCAATTCAAGTTACTGAGGCCCACGATTTAAAGTGGCCGTCTTGGTTAGTCTGCAAAGCTAATAGTGTGTCTCGTGGAGTTTATAAACTCCCCCAGATTGATGGTACCACCGACGGTCCGGGAGAAAACAAAACTCCTCGACCTGTTGAAGTTCCTGCTGTTGAAAATACGGTTGTTGAAATGGCACCAAGTGCTATCGGAGTTATCGACCATCAGGACAGTTATGTTCCTGAGGCGTTCCCCGGTTATGTCACTTGGGGCAACTTCAATGTGATCAAGAATGTGGTTAAGTCCAAAACATTCTACCCACTGTTTATCACGGGACTTTCTGGAAACGGGAAGACCTTGATGGTCAAGGAAGTTTGCGCCAAACTAAAACGCGAATACATCCGAGCCAACATCACCATCGAAACTGATGAGGATGACCTGATCGGTGGATTCCGTTTGATGAATGGAGAAACTGTTTGGCACGATGGACCTGTCGTGACTGCCATGAAACGAGGTGCAGTATTATTGCTGGACGAAATCGACTTGGCGTCAAATAAGATTATGACCCTTCAGCCTGTTTTGGAAGGTTCGTCAATCTATCTGAAGAAGATCGGCAAATGGGTCCACCCGAAACCTGGATTCACCGTTATCGCAACCGCGAACACGAAGGGTCAGGGATCAGATGACGGTCGTTTTATCGGAACCAATGTTTTGAACGAGGCATT
>DUAA01000286.1:459-758 GCA_012961055.1 Nitrospinaceae bacterium | reverse complement strand
ATGGAACAGAAGATTCTGTCCAACGAACTTGCCAAGTTTGATAAAGAGGACGATGCGTTTGTTGCCAACTTGGTGAAGTGGGCAGATGTTATTCGCAAGACCTTTATGGAAGGTGGGGTTGATGAGATTATCTCCACCCGCAGACTTGTCCATATTATTGGGGCATACAACATCTTTGGAAATAAGATGCAGGCTATCGAACTTACCGTTCAGAGGTTTGATACGGAAACTAAAGAGTCGTTCGTTGACTTATATCAGAAAATAGATTCTGGTGTTGAGATTGAAACGATGACCGACGA
>DUAA01000286.1:0-421 GCA_012961055.1 Nitrospinaceae bacterium | reverse complement strand
CTACCTGAAATTGACGAAGAGGATTCTTTCTAATGAAATATACTAAAATAACTGCCGTTGCTTTACTTGCGATAACTATCACTGGCTGTGGCCAGGGAGGTTCCAGTTCTGGAATTTCCGAACAGTCTAGCAATTTGTTTGAGGCCTATGTCAATAAGTATGGCGACCTGGCCGCAGCCTACAAAACTAATTCTGCTGGTCGTTCGAAGAATGACTGGGGAAAGAACCATTATTGTAAATGGGGAATGGCTGAAGGGCGGACCTATTCGGGTCTCTCTGCGGCAAGTTGTTCCACAGTCAGTGCGCCAACTAAGGCCGGGCCCGCAAAGGCTACTGATAACAGTGGGGCATTCTCCACTTATGTGAATAAGTATGGTGACCTTGCCGCGGCCTACAACAGAAATTCTGGTGGACTGACTAA
>DUAA01000285.1 GCA_012961055.1 Nitrospinaceae bacterium | reverse complement strand
CCTCCTACAAAATGTTCTAGTAAACGCACTGGCTTACTTTCACTTAATTTACTCTCCCTCAATGCCATCACCTATAACATTTATTCGTTGTTATCTAGAATAGTCCTAAATAATATTATGTCTGAAGCGTGTTCCTCAAGTGACCCACAATTTAATTTTGCTCTTTTTAATTTGTGCCCGTACCATGCACGATCATGACTGCTAAGCGGGTGGAAAATTATCTGGGTACTGAAGGAATCCTATCTTCAAAGCTTGAAGGTTTCGAATACCGTCATCAACAAATGGATATGGCGAGCGCTGTTGAAGATACATTTGAAAATGCCCGGCACCTGATTGTGGAGGCAGGAACTGGAACAGGAAAAAGTTTAGCTTACCTCATCCCGGCCATTTTATGGGCTGTAGAAAATAACAAGAAAGTAGTCATTTCGACTTATACCAAAACCCTGCAGCAGCAGATTCTCAATCATGACATCCCTCTTATCCGAGATAAACTGGGAATTCCTTTTCGATATGGGTTGTGTATGGGAAATGAAAACTATTTGTCTTTAAGAAGATTGAAACGTTCAGCCCAAGCGGGGCTCTTTAATCATCCCAATGAAGAAAACCAATGGGAAGGTATTTTTAACTGGGCCGGAGAAACAGAGACCGGTTACCGAAGTGATCTGCCCTTTGAGGTTCTTCCGCAAGTGTGGGAAGAGGTGGGGAGACAAAAAGACCTTTGCCTCGGAAAAAACTGTGAAACCCATTCGTCTTGTTTTTATTTTAAAGCCAGGAAACAATGGTTCGGTGCTCACCTGCTGATCGTTAACCATCATTTGTTTTTTGCGAATGTTGCCAATGCTGGAGCTGTTCTCCCAGCTTTTGATGCAGTTGTTTTTGATGAGGCTCAGAATCTGGAAGAAGCCGCTACTCAATTTCTAGGGCTAGAAATATCCAATTCTCACTTGATCTATTTTCTTGATCGTCTGCATAATCCTCGTACTAAACGTGGATTATTGACCCGGATTGATCACGACTCGGTATTTCATCTTCGTAAAATGGTGATGGTGGCACGGCAGGCAGCCGAAGCATTTTTCAATCAACTTTTGGAAGAGTACGGCAAGAACAACCGGATTTTGCGGTTCTACAAACCTCCTGTATTGAACAACGCAATTTACGTTCCACTAGAAGCCTTGCGAGAGGGTTTGAAATCTTTGGAGGGGGGATTGCATTTGGAGGAGGACCGTGTAGAAGCTTCTTCTGCTGCAGAACGTTGTTTTGAATTTAATAATTCCCTTTCAGCTATCCTGAATCAACACATGCGTGGATATGTATATTGGATAGAAATAGCGCAAAAAAAACGCTTTCCCCGTGTGGTGTTGCGCGGGGTCCCAATTCATGTAGCGGAAGAACTGCAAGAACAGGTGTTCGATAAAATCAACCGGATAATTATGACCTCAGCTACACTGACCACTTCCAAAGGATTCGAATTCGTAAAAGAACGCATGGGTTACCAGGCGGATGAGGAATTGGTGTTGGGTGCGCCCTTCGAGTACTCCAAGCAGGTTTTGCTTTATGTGCCCGATGACCTCCCGGAACCGGGCGATGAAATGGAGATTTACGTAGATGGAATTGCTAACCGGTGCCGGGATCTGGTGGCGGTTTCTGGCGGCAAAACTTTTATTTTATTTACCAGCTACTCACTTCTTA
>DUAA01000284.1:4805-9851 GCA_012961055.1 Nitrospinaceae bacterium | reverse complement strand
AAATACGAAATATTGTATTTACAGGGAAACTGCGCTTTTAAATTGAAAACTTATAAACCTTTTGAAATAAAAGGAGTTCTAATATTACAGCTGGCCACAAAGGGATATGGAGAGGCCACAGCTAGGATTTGAAAAATAACATTTAACGGTTTTTGTTTAGCCAATTTTAGACGCACTACTTTAGGAGGTAGAAATGTTTGGTGTCAAAAACGGGTGGAAAAGCTGGCGTGCATTAGCAGTCATTCTTATGACCTTGGGGCTTTGCGTCCCGGCTGGTGCTGTCTCGACCGACCATTCACATGGTGGTCACAATTTAGGCAACCCTGCTGTAGATAAACCTGCATGGTTGGAGAAGCTTGAAAATCAGCTTAAGCATGAAGATCTAATGTCTGGTTTGGGAGGTAGTCAGAAAAAACTGGACAATACCATGATGAAGGTCATGGACCAGTTAAAATCCAAGCTCAAGGAACACGCCAGCCCGGCTTCATCCGGCGGTGGATTTCAAGATTCTTGGGCTGCTCATCAGTTGGGACAAAGCTATCTCCTCGGACCTACGGAAGCAGCCGCCAAGGTATATAAAGGCGCCCACTGCCCGAGTAACGTTCCCGTAAAACTATACGAAGTTTCTGCTATTAATGTGGAAGTTACCCTCAATCAATGGGGAGACTACTACCCGGGCTATATGTATGTTCTAAATAAGGACATAGATAGAGTTCGCGCGGAAGAAGAGAAAAACGCAGCAGCTCGTGAAGACGAATTGGATCCAGGTGCGGTTTCCAATGGACTTCAAGGCGATGCCATTCAACCTATGGTAATCAGAGGTAACCAGGGAGAATGCGTGCGCATTAAATTTACGAACCAATTGGAAGATGAAGACGCTGGTTTTCAGATCAATGGTTCTGCGATGATCATCAGTTCCAGCG
Source organism: Nitrospinaceae bacterium (assembly GCA_012961055.1). Classification (GTDB taxonomy): domain Bacteria; phylum Nitrospinota; class Nitrospinia; order Nitrospinales; family VA-1; genus LS-NOB. Next base: position 8,928 of record DUAA01000284.1, on the reverse strand, counting down.
GTCAGCCTAATACGGCGGCCACTCCTGGCTCCATTGTGGTGGCTGGTGAGGAACAGGAATATGAATGGTACATTCCTATTGATGAGCAGGAAGGCGGTCACATGATCCAGAATCATGCGGGTCGTGATCCTTCTTCTTTAGGATTGATCGGAACCTTTATTGTTGAGCCTAGAGGTTCTCGTTACCTTGATCCTTGGACCGGTGGTCCTTTGGAGAATGGTTGGATGGCCATGATCGCCAATGATGATGCCAAGGATTTCCGTGAATTTACTCTGATGTACCATGAAGTGGGTGACGAATCTTTTCGACCTCTCAATCGTCATGGTGAGATGATTCCTCAACGCGATCCTCAGACGGATGCTTATCGTCCTTCTGCACGCGCATTGAACTTTCGTTCCGAGCCGTTTGGTATTAACAACCTGGCTGTTCAGGAAAAGAAGTTTCACTTTGAAGACGAATCTTTGGCTTATAGTTCTTACACCTTCGGAGATGCTCCGACGACGATTCCTCGGTCATATTTAGGGGATCCGGCTAAATTCCGTCTTGTGCATGGTGGGGGCGAAGTGTTTCATTCGCATCATCCGCATGGTGGAACCATTCGTTGGACCCGTTCTCCGCAACGTGAAGCTGCACAGTTGCTGAACTTGACCACAGCGGCTTATGATGGTCCGGTCAAGTATCCTGTTGTACGAACAACTTCAGCTCGTGTTGACGTTCAGGTTATCGGTCCTTCCGAAGTTATGGATCTGGAAACAGAATGTGGGTCTGGACTTTGTCAGCGTCTGGCAGGGGACTTTTTGTTCCATTGTCATGTTGCGCATCATTATGTTGCAGGCATGTGGGGCTATTGGAGGGTATACAATACCATTCAAACTGGTAACTACCCATTCGAGAGCACAGATATTATGCGTCCTTTGAAAGAACTTCCTGATCGTGCGGGAAGAATTCCCAAAGGACAGACCTCAGACCAGTTGGTTGGTAATACCATGGACTGGTTTGGCAAGAAGTTTAAGATTGTAGGCAAAGGAAATAGCGACTGGAGCAAAGAAGTTCCGGTGGTTAACATCAAGGATTGGGTGAAGTACATGCTTCCGCCTAAAGGGCAACCCGGTCATCATGATGATCAGATCAAACAGGTTAAAGCGTATGACGGTTCTGTACTGGACTATGGTTGGAAAGGTAATCAGGTTCTGTCTGAGCGTGAAACGGTTACAAAGTGGCCGAAGTTTAAAACTCCACATCCGGGCAAACGTCATCCGATGCAGTTTGACCAGCACGGCAAACTGGCATGGCCTCACCTGACGCCGCATTTTGGCAAACGTGTTCCTTTCGCTCGTCATCACGGTGGTGCTCCTTGGTTGGAGCCGTTCCATTTGCAGACGGACGATGCGATCATTGCTAAAACGGAATCCGGCAGTGGACGTTCCGGCCCGAATGTAGAAAGTAGTGCTCCTGCAAAACCAGGTGAACAGGGCCGTTGGAGCCTTTGTCCTCCAGGTGCTGGACGCAAGCAGTACAATCTTCATTTTATCAATACTCCGATCGAACTCACTGGACAGGTTGGGAATACCCCGCCGGTCATTGATAAATACGGTTTGATCTATGTCATTGATGAGGAGATGGCTGAGAAAAAAGCAGATCCTAAAAAAGCCATTCCGCTGGTCATTCGTGCCAATGTCTATGACTGCGTGGATGTACTGCTTTCCAGCGAATGGGATGATGATGACTTCACCAATTTTCAGATGTCTAAAGTCAACATCCATCCACATTTCTTTCAGTTTGACAATCAGGCCTCAGATGGCGTTATCACTGGGTTTTCTTATGACCAGTCTATGAGGTCTTACAAGCAGTTCACCAAGAAGATGAAAGATGGACATCATGTTGGTATGCCGGTTCCAATGAACGCCAAGTTATTGAAGGCGACGAAACCGGGTGACGACACGGTAGAAATCCAGATGGCAAAAGGTTCGCCAACTTACCATGTTGGAGCCGATATCATTGTAGGTATTGAAGTTCCTAATGGTAAGGATGCACGTTGGATCAAAAGCATTTTGCCTGATCCGAATAAAGGTCCGTCCAAAGACGGCAAATACACCATCAAGTTTTCTGAGGGAATGACGCATGCGCATGCAGCCGGTCATATTGTTACGACCGAATATGTGCGTTATCGTTGGTGGGTGGATGTCGATATGGGTTTGGTATTCTGGCATGATCATGCTTTCGGTGCGACCACTTGGCCGCATGGAGGTATTGGTTCTACGATTGCTGAACCTTGGGGCTCTACGTATCACGATCCGACAACCGGTAAACTGATTCGCAGTGGACCAGTGGCTGACATTCATAGTACTGAAATTGTTGGCTACAACACTCAGGGTAGTTTCCGTGAGTTGGTGGCTCAGGTGAGTGACACCGTTCCTCATACTGCTCAGTTGGTGACTGCAGGGAATCCCCCAGGATTATCACGTGAGAACGCGATCGCCGCGGGACAGTCGATTTCCTTTCAGATGCCTATGGATATGCTGGAAGTTGCCTTTCCTCTGTTGAATGGTGGAACCCATACGACAGGTGGTGCCTTTAATTTCAGGGCTGCTTCTTTGGCTTCAAGGCTTGCAAGCAACAAAGATGCTTCTATGTTGTTCAGCAGTAAAGTACATGGTGATCCTTCTACACCCATGTTGAGAGCTTATGTTGGCGATAATATTGTCTTCAGGCTTTTGGCGGGTATGCAGAATGAGACGCATACTTTTGTCGTGTCCGGACATGGTTACCGGCCAGAACGTTATGACCGGGACTCCCGCGTGACAAATGCGCTTCATGTAGGAATCGCTGAGCGTTATGACCTACCCACCAAGGCGGGTGGTTTTCAGCAAATGGCAGGCGATTATCTGTACTACAACGGACGAACTTCCAAGCTGTCTGAAGGAAGCTGGGGAATCATCCGCGTGCATGATGAAGTTCAGAAAAGCCTGAAAATTCTTCCAGGCAACGAAGACTTCAAGAGAAAAGTTAAGAAGACTTTGTGTCCGAAAGGCGCTCCGGTTAAAAACTTCAGTGTTGTGGCTATTGACAAAGCGCTGAAGTTTCATCCTAACGCTGAAGATGAGATTGAAGTTGACTTTGAACGTAAACTCCTTCTAGCTAATGCCAGTGCGAAAATTTTTGCATTAGAAGGTGAAGTCAAGCAGGCAGCGGAAGACGGCCATATGCCTCATCCGTTGACGTTGCGTGTCAATATTGGTGATTGTGTAAAGATCAAATTGACCAATCGCCTGCAAGCAGGCAACGCTTCGATTCATGCTAACAACATGGCGTTTGATCCCAAGGATTCTCAGGGCATCAACGTTGGTAACAACCCGGGAGACCAGACCGTGGCACCCGGAAAATCGAAAAACTATACCTACTATGCGCACCCTGAATACAAAATCAACGGTGCGTTGTTATGGGATTTTGGTAACCTGACGACAAATATTCGCGATGGTTTGTATGGCGGTATCATCATCGGCCCGCGTGGTTCGGTGTATCGTGATCCGGAGACCGGGAAAGATATTTCTCTCGGAAACTCTTGGAAAGCGGACGTTATCGTTGACAAGTCTTATCCTGAAAACGCAAATATCGATAACTACCGTGACTTTGCGTTGTATTTTCAAGATGAAGACAATATCATCGGAACATCTTTCATGCCTTACCTGCAAAACGTAGCAGGCTTGACGGGTGTCAATTATCGTCTGGAACCTTGGCTCTATCGTGAAGATGAGGGTTGTGAGCTAGGTAATATGTTCACGGCTTGTGTTGCCGCGGATACAGATCCTGCAACACCGACTCTGAAAGCCCATGCTGGGGATCAGATAATGATCAACATTTTTGGGGCTCACAACGAGCAGAATCAGGTTTTCAATCTGGATGGTCATCAGTGGCGTCGGCACATGGATCAGGAAGGCTCTGATATGATTGATGCCGAACAGTTTGGTGCTGGCGAGTACATTCAAGCCCACTTTAATGCTGGTGGAACATACAATAATCCAGGCACTTACCTATGGTTGAACGCCAGAACGCCTTATCAGCAAGCAGGCCAATGGGGTTATTTCAAGGTATTGCCTTCGGGTGATCGTTCCATCCTGCCGTT
>DUAA01000284.1:4429-4698 GCA_012961055.1 Nitrospinaceae bacterium | reverse complement strand
GTAAGTTTCGCATTTGTGCAGGTTTATACAGAAAAGTGGAAGGGGCCCCTTGATAGGGGCCCCTTTTTACGTTATAAATATCTTTCCTGTGTGCTACAATCTCGCAATTCTGAGATATTAATATTTCTACGAATTTGTAGACAATCACTTTTTAATGTGTGGCCTGTTTATATTGTTTGAATTCCTATTAGGAGGGAAAAAAGAAATGAAGAAGATTGTTTTAGGAGTTATGGTTGTTGCTTTTTCCTTGGTGTTAGCTTCCACCAGCT
>DUAA01000284.1:0-4335 GCA_012961055.1 Nitrospinaceae bacterium | reverse complement strand
CGCCATAATGGAAGATTTGACTAAAGGCAAAAATGTTGAATTTTGCACGACACATCCAGATGCAAAAGACGGAATTCGCCCTCGTATTAAAGTATCGGCTAAGGGCGGAAAGCTGATGAATGCTGTGGTTTTTATCGAAAAAATTGAGGCGGGTAAGCCTTGGGGTGATTTTGGTAAAGCCAATTACGATTTCGAACTATGCGATATCACCCAGAAAATGGCTGCTATCCGCAAACCTACCAAGGCTGAAAAGAAAACAGGTGGAATACTTACTATCACAAATCATGATGCTGATATTCTCCACAACCCGCATGGTTATTCTGTTAAGGGAGCAAGCCGGAAAACTCTGTTCAACAAACCCCTGCCGAATAAAGGCGATGTTGCGGAAGTGACGAAAAATATTGGTCGCCTGAAGCAAAAGAAAGATAGTCATTTCTTTTTGCAGTGCGACCAGCATAATTTCATGGAAGCCGATGCTCGCATCGTATGGAATCCTTACTATGCGATTACTGGAGCTGATGGATCTTTCAAAATTGATGGAATTCCTGCCGGCAAATATAAGGTGACCGCATGGCAACCTTATGTGGGTGAGACGACCCAGGAAATAACAGTAGCTGCTGGCGAAGTCAAAGCTGATTTCACGTTAGCTGCAAAGTAAGAGAAGTATTTAAATTACAGCATCGGGACTTTTGTTCCGGTGCTGTTTTTTTTTGCCCGGAACTTTCCGGTCGTTTGTCATTCCTATTCTACGGTTGCAATCATTTGTCTCGGCTTGTGATAGAGCTCTTACCTTAATATGATTGAATTCCTGCCTTGTTCGATTATTTCGAGTGAACCTTTCTTGTATAAATTGACACGTGATAATATTTTGGGTTGATATATTTAATTACATAAATCTAAGTCCAATTCAGATATTACCTTACCGCTGTGATGATGTTTCAATCTGGTTACTTTTTGTTAGGTTTTGATCCTTTGAATAAAGAGGACCGACCTTTGATAACCTGGGTATCAAAGTAGACGAATTGAAATTTGATTGACGGGCTAAATTAATTTGTTTTCAATGAAGGTTTTGGGTTTGGGGTTAAAGCCAAATTTTATGTTTTTTTATGAGGTAAACATGTCTATTTAAAAAAATATTTTGTTTGAGCATCATGGATATATTTTTTGTTCTTATGTTTCTAACTTTACCTGCATTTCAGGGTTTGTCTCCATCGCCATATGCAGATACTATCTCCTTCAAACTAAAGAAAATTGATGTTCTCATAGGAACGGATGAGGAGGTTGTTGAGGATATGATGGTTACGGTATATTATACGGGTTGGCTTTATGACAAAAGTTTTCCGGGCAATAAAGGGAATAAATTTGATAGTTCACCCGACCGAAACTGACATTTTTCTTTCCCACTTGGTATGGGGTAGTGGATAGAAACTTCTCTGTTGAGTAAAGAGTTATGACCCCTTGAAAGAGTTTTTGCGATTCGCGCCCTTTGCTAGAGGGTTATTCATCCAACCATAGGGTAAACCAGCTTGAGATGGATTTTTTGTTACCGGTCTCGTCATGATAGCCGTCCCAAACATTGAAGGCGATGGGAATGGGCCTCCCCGTATTAAACTTGATATCCTTGTCACCCCCCTTTAAAGACCTTTTTAATATCAAAGAATATCTGCCGAACTTAAAGTTGGCCTTAGAGTGGACTGCCGATTCTTTTTGCGTGGTCCAGTTTTCTAATCCCTTGGCGTTCATCTCGATGGCTTTGTTCGTTTTGGTCGTCCATTTCCATAAATTCACAGGGTGATTTGCATCACCGTTTAGAAAATAGGGTTTTTGTGAATCAAGGCTGACAGGGAATTGAATTGCAATAGCGTCTGGATATTCTGGAATGATCGGTTCCAGCGGCGGTTTGTTGGGTTCCTGTTCCTTAAGGTATTCTGGGAGAGGTGGCGTTGGGGACTGTTCAACCTCTGTATATTTTTTTAATGTTGGGTCGAGCGAAGGGTCATCCCAGTGGATATATAAGGCAACTTCTTTACCATTATGTGCCGCTCGAATGGTTAAGTTACGAACGATCGGGAAATAGGATTTGGGTCTTTTCTGGAGCTGACCGCCTAGAGGAATAAAGCTGGCTTGCGCATCTTTCCAAGTAGGAGCGTTGAAATCCTCTGAAATTGGACCCTCCACCTTTTTGGCATGTATGAGGCTTTCAGTTTTGATTCGTGATGGCAGTGTGCTTACAAAATTGACGATATCCCAAATTTGTTCATCGTTAAATATTCTTGGAGAAAATTTAGGCATTGCCGTTGTAGAAAAGCCAGTGCGTAACGTTTTATAGATGTCCTTCCTGGAGCTTCCTCTGCGGAATGTCCAGGGCTGACTCAGGTTTCTGGGCCAGATGGCACTGGATGAATAATCTATAATACGTTGGGTGGTTACTCCGTCTCCCCGCCCTTCAACACCATGGCATCCAGAGCAATTAGCCAGAAACAGTTCTTTCCCTTGAGTAAGGCTTTTGGGAGACAAGGCAGGTGGCTCCCCTATCTTGATAATTTTGTGTGTTTTTCCTCTTTTTATAAATTTCTTAAATTTTTTCGATAGGGATTTAATATAGATTACCAAGCTCTTTCGGTTATTTTCAGGGAGGTGTTTCCAGCCCGGCATGGTGGTGCCACGCATACCGTTAGTGATGGTATTGAATAAATCCTCATCGGTTGGGATTTTCCCAAAGGGTGTGGAGCGAATTTTAATATGACCTTTAGTCAAGTTTCTGGGTTGTGGCATTGAGTAATCGGCTGAGGGGCCATCCCCTTTGCCTTCTTCACCATGACAGTAGGCGCATTTTTCGAGGTAAACCTGCTTTCCTTGTTCGAGAGAAGGTGGTTTCTGCTTGCCAGGTTTGGCATGCCATTGCCCCGCGGTTTTATAAATATAGGAAATAATTTTCCAAACGTCTTTTTTACTCAAAGTTTTTTCCCAGGCCGGCATGGCAGAGTTCCACGGTTCATATTTCTCCGGGAGCCCTTGCCCCCCTTTCATAATACGCCAGAAGGTATATCCTTGAGGTCGGGAGAGGATTGAGTCGAGACGGGTAAAATTTGCTGGGGGTGGAAAAAAACTTTTTCCAAATAGTCCGTTGCCATCTAGCAAATCACCGTGACATAAGAAACAATGCTTTGTATATAAAACTCCACCCTCCTTAATAATTTTAGGATCTTTTTTGAAAGGGTTAGTTAGATTCTTAAAGGCGGTCTCCTTGCCTTTAAGGAGAAATATTTTGGGAACATCTTCAGATGGTGGTGGGGTGAACCCCCATGCAGGAGAAAACTGGAATGTAGTTAAAATATAAAAAAATGATATGCGAAAAGCACTCCAGAAGAGAGTACTGGGTTTCGTCAATAGTTTCAAACTAGCGTCCCAACTCCCTTCCTTTGGCGGTACCTGGGTACACTGCATTTTTTTTAATTCTTCCTGATTTAATAGTTTCGTAGTAGGGACGAACAACCTTGGCTGCGTCAAAATCAAACTTCAGGTCGATGGTTTCCCCTGCAACAATTTTTATTTTCCTTTTTTGAGATTTCATCAAATAATGCCAAGCCGTTACCTCATATTCTCCTGGAGGGATATCTCCAATATTGAAATTCCCATCCAGATCAGTAATAAAGTAATAGGGGTTTTGTATACGGTAACCCCAGGTTTGCATGAACTCATGCATTCCACAAATCATCTGCATGATCTTGTATTTCTTTTTAAAGTTCACCTCTCCATCCGAAACTTCCTCAGCGGGGATGGGGATGTTTAATAGAATTTTCCCTCGTTCCTTCTGATAGACTTGACTATTGTGCATAACTGCATCAAGGTTATCTACCTCAAAGGTTTCCCCTTGCCTGATAACATTGACATCTGGGAAAAATTTGCAGTTTTCAGAAGTGATTAGTATTGGTTGTTTATTAAAAGGCTTTCCTGCTTCCACATGATTGAAGGTGATGACCACATCTTTTAGCCCACCATCCGCTGAAATTTTAAAATCATCTAGAACCCGATTCATTTCTTCATCGGTATCCACTTCTGCGCACATATCTATGTTTGGAAATAAAATTAGATGGTAGTGGCGAGGAAAGGGCATTTCGCCAAACATTTTTGCCTGTCCCTGAACTGTCCCCCCATTCTGCACATCGATTTCCTGGTATGCCAAAACTGGGTGGGAAAATGCCAGCAAGGTAATAATGGTAAGAAACAACTTGCAGTGGAGTAAGGCTTTTTTCATTCTATAAACCCTTTGTATCAAAAGTTAGTAGCTCGGAAGAGAACAATCCGTTTTTTTAGATTTTTTTGAGTAATTGG
>DUAA01000283.1:3412-10025 GCA_012961055.1 Nitrospinaceae bacterium | reverse complement strand
AAGATCTATAAAAAAGGAGTGTTTTTATGAAATGGGTTTCTTCCCTGTCTCGGCAAACAGATATTGATAGTGCCATACAAGAAGCTGCTGAATCTGTTATCCGTCAACTTGGTAAGGACAATGCCGATTTGACTATCGTCTTTGTTTCGCAACAGTTCAAAGAATTTTATGACAAAGTTCCTGAATTAATCAGTAGGTATATCAAACCGGGTCTGCTCTTTGGTTGTTCTGGAGGAGGGATCATTGGCGATGGCGAAGAGGCGGAACAACAAGCGGCGCTCAGTATCACCTGTGCAGAATTGCCCGGTGTGAAAATTCAGCCCCTACAATTCGAAACCACAGACCTGCCGGACCAAGATACCGCACCCTCTGTCTGGAGAGACTGGTTTGGGGTGGATGTTAAAGAAAACCCTCATTTTGTTTTTTTGGCGGACCCTTTTTCGTTCCAAGCCGAAGAGTTCTTGGCCGGGATGGATTTTGCCTATCCCAACAGTAAAAAAGTAGGCGGACTCGCCAGCGGTGCCCAGGCACCTGGAGGGAATGCCATGTATCTCGAAGATAAAATTTATAAAACCGGACTGGTGGGCATTGCATTGAGCGGCGATATCGAAGTTGACACTATAGTTGCACAGGGATGCCGTCCTATTGGTGAGCCCATGCAAATCACCAAATGCGACCAAACTCTGTTGCAGGAGCTAGACGGTAAGCCCCCGCTGGAGATACTCCATGATCTCAACGAAATATTGTCAGACTCTGATAAAAAACTACTTCAAACTTCGTTGTTTCTGGGAATTGAGATGGATCCTATGAAGGACAATCCGAAACAGGGAGATTTTCTTATTCGCAATTTAATGGGGATAGACCGCGAAAGTGGGGGGCTGTCTATAGGTGCTCTTTTAAGAAATGGGCAATTGGTGCAGTTTCATCTGCGTGATAAAAATATGTCGGCAGAAGATCTCGAGGTCATGTTGACCCGTTACCTGAGTCAGGGAAACGCTGAAAATGCCCAAGGGGCGCTACTATTTTCCTGTTTGGGACGGGGCCAATATCTTTATGGTGAAGCGAATCACGACACCAATATGTTCCGCGGTAAACTGGGAAATATTCCACTGGGAGGTTTTTTCTGCAATGGGGAAATTGGACCCGTGGGAAATGCAACCTTTTTACACGGTTATACCAGCTCGTTCGGCATCTTCCGAAAACCCCATTCCCACTAGGCGTGGGGCCAATGGGTATGTGCTATTGTTCCTAAACTTTTGCCCTTTCAGGGCATGAGTACAATGGAGTGGTATTCAAATATGCCTCTCTGGGGTATGAAGGAAAAGAGTATTACCGGGGTTGAGCGGGACTTGATTTTCCTGCTTGCAAGTCGATTGTAGACTTTTCGAGTGAACCTAGCAGCCTGTATAAAAATTTATTTCCTCCCGAGAGAGTTCATTCATGAAAATCACCATATTGGGTTCCGGTACCGCTGTCCCATCGCTGGAACGTAATTCTTCCGGTGTGCTTATTCAGGAAGAAGACACAAATACCTTGATTGATTTTGGTTATGGAACCCTTAAACAACTTTTGAACCTAGGGGTCACTTACCACGATATAGACCGAATCTTTTTCACTCACAACCACCCTGATCATATGTGTGACTTGATCCCCTTTTTATTCGGGGCTCGTCATAGGCCCGCTGCAAGAAAAAAGGACTTGGAAATTGTTGCAGGACCAGGATTTCAGGAGTTTTTCGATAAACTAATGTCCGCTTTCAAGCATTGGCTTGCTCCTTCTGAATACTCACTGCAAATTTCGGAAATTGATGAAGGGTCAAAAAAGTTTGGATGTCATCAGGTTACGTTCAAAAAAGTTCGGCATATAGAAATGAGCCGAGGTTACCGGTTTGAGAGTTCTTCTGGGAAATCGGTGGTGTTATCTGGAGACACCGATTATTGCCAAGGCATGATTGAACTGGGGCAGGGGGCGGATCTAATGATTCTGGAATGTGCCACACCCGAAGAAGAAAAATTACCGGGACACCTGGTACCCTCTTTGGCAGGCAAGTTGGCAAAAGAAGCGGATTGTAAAAAGCTTTGTCTCACCCATTTTTACCCGCCCTGTGATTTAGATGTTATTCGCGAATCGGTATCCACCATTTATGGTGGCGAATTGTTTCTTGCCCGTGACCTCATGCAATTTGAACTATAGAAAGTGGACCATTAGCCGTGGAGCCAAGATGTACGTGATATGGTTCCTAAGTTTCACTGCTAGTAACGATGCTATCGGCCTGATGACCATTGCTAATGCTCTCCCACGGGAGTGGGTTCATTGCTGCAGACAAATTTTAAGGGTTATATGAATTTTTCTAACTTTTCTTTTCTCGCCGGTCCTCGATAAAATCAACCACCACCATGAATAACTTTATTACTCCGAGAGTTGCGAATATGCCAGCAAAAAGTTGTAGTAGAGGGGGTAGGGTGAGGATAAAAGTTTCGATGCTTTCGAAGATTTCTTTCATAATTGGTATTTCTCAAAAAAGACGCTATATTTCAGCAATAGGGTTCATAGGTTAATAGGTAAGTTATTGAAAACATATTGCCCCTTAAATTTTATCGGTTAGGGGTTCATTCCGTTTTTTTTCTCCGGTATAATCCTAATGTAAATGCTAATTTGTAAAAAGAGGTGAGTCCATGCCAGCTCTATCATATTTTGCTTCAGCGTTCTTCTTTATTTTTTTTCTCAACGTGTCTTCGGTTGGAGCAGCTTCATTTATCGATAATAAAAATGGGACTGTGACAGACTCTACAACTGGTCTGGTTTGGCAAAAAGGCGATTCCTTTCATGATTTGGAAAAAGGTCTCAATTGGTACGATGCTTTAGATTATATCATGAGAAAAAATTCTGAGAAGTTTGCTGGGCACGATGATTGGCGGCTACCAACTAAGAAAGAGCTCAACCGGTTATGGGTGTCTTCGGGTAAGATTAAAAGTAAAGATGATGAAATGCTTGGGCTTCCCTCTGTGTTTGCGGGAGGTGGAAGCTATTATATTTGGACCGGGGATGAGCGCGGGCTTGATCTTGCCTGGTATTTTGGCCTGGGTCATAAGGAAAACTATTTTAATTTGAAAGATCTAGCCGATCTGGAGCAGGGTACAAAAATGGTTCGCTCCACTCGGCCTGGGGTAAACGAGCAATAGCTTTGATTGGCGAGTAGGGAGTTGTTCTCGGGATAACGATCCCTTGCTAATTCCTCCCCTACTATGAGGGAGATAGATAATTATGAAGTTAAAATTTATTCATTTAAAATTTGTTTTACTGGTATTAGCGGTATTATGCCCTGTGTATGCGATAGCGCAAGAGCATAAAATGGACCATGGTGAAATGGACCATGGGGCTATGGATCACTTTTCATCTGGGCAGGAATATCGGGTGGATGAGCCCATGGACCATGGTGGTCATGGGGAGGGCATGCACCAAGATGGAACTGGCGGTATATTCCGTACCCCGGGATCTCATGATCGACTAGATTTTTCCAAACCTAAAGATTTGAATTCGAAAAGCCTGCTTGCCCGCGGTCGAAATATTTATATGCATATGTGTGTGTTCTGCCATGGGGAAAATGGGGACGGTGGTGGCAGAGCGGTTGAATATTTATATCCCTGGCCGAGGGATTTTCGGGAAGGTATTTTCAAGTTCCGTTCCACTCCCACTGGAACGCTCCCTCGCGATGAGGATTTATATAGAACCATTATTGAGGGTATTCCTGGCACTGCCATGCCCGCCTGGAAAGACGCATTGAGTCCAGAAGATACCTGGGCTTTGATCTATCATATTAAAAGTTTTTCCCCACGATTCAAAACCGAACCTCAAGGTAAAAAAATAGAGTCTACTGGCATCCTAAAATCCACCCCAACCCTGGTGGCTCGAGGTAAGGAGCTTTTTAAGGAATTAAAATGCTTCCGATGTCATGGTCAGTCTTTAAAAGGGGATGGTGAATTGGCTGAATCACTGATGGACGCTTGGAAACATGCTGTGTTTGTGCATGACATTACCAACCCACAGTATTTCAAAAGTGGGAGCAGACCGGAAGATCTTTTTAGAACTATTTCTGCCGGATTAGATGGAACGCCTATGGGTTCCTATATTCACGTGCCAGAAAAGGACCGCTGGGCTTTGGTGCACTTTATCCGTTCCAATATGGTGAAGGAATTTAAAGAAGCAGAATTTGAAACGGATATTTATTCATTGCCTGTTGGAGTAGAACTGAACACAGATCCCTATAGTCCCTTGTGGGATAAGGTGGCTACCACAAGCCTGGTGATGCGTCCGTTATCCGCAAGGCGAGGAGCGGTGGAATTTATCAATGTGGCGTCGGTGAACAATGGTGAACAGCTGGCGGTGCGATTGCAGTGGCAAGATCCGACACACGATGCATTTTCTGAACTGCATTCGGATGTGTTCCGTGATGGGGCAGCAGTGCAATTTGCGCTGGGGGCGGTAACGCTTCATACCCATGGCCACAATGAACCTTTTTTTGGAATGGGAAACCGCAATAAACCCGTTAATATCTGGCATTGGAAAGCTGGTTTGGAAGAGGCTATCGAAGCTGAGGACGATTTAGAATATGCCGGAGGGGGAGTGGATATGGATGCACTGATTTATGGTGGTATCATGTCGAATCCGGTATTCCGCTTAAATACCACAGGAGAGAACCCCGTTGAAGAACTGAATGCTGAAGGGTTTGGTACTATCACGCCACAACCGTCTGAAAACCAGAATGTGGACGGTGCCGGTGAATGGAAAGATGGTGTCTGGACGGTGGTATTTCTCCGTGACATGCAAAAAACAGGTAAATGGGATGTGGACTTTGCTAAGCGCATTGATCCTGCACTGATGGCATTCGCCATCTGGGACGGGGCTAAGGATGACAGGAATGGCCGCAAGGTGATTACTGTATGGCAACGTTTCAAAATTCAGATGCCGAAGCCTTGATGAAATTGTTTTGCAACTTTCCCGTTGCCATTGTAGCTTTTCTTGTTTTGCTGACTTCTACAGTGCAAGCTGAGGAGTCGATAGGGTTGGGTGAATTAAGTCGCTTGATTCAGCTGCATCTGCCTAAAAAATACCAAGCCGATGTTGACCTGGCTGCGGCTCCCTCCAAAAAAATTAAACTGCTGCTGGATGGCGAAGAAACTGTTTTTACAATTCCCGGATTCGCAATTTTTGGTTGTGGTGAGTGCCATAAGGCAGGTCCGCTGCTGGACCGATCCATTGACCGGGTGCGGAAATCATTAGATCGTCTTTCTTCCATCCAACCTAGTCTTCCTCCGCCCCCATTAAAGCAATTTATTATTCAATCCTGGGCGGATGAATGGTTGCGGCCCGGTCAGTTTGCGCACACCACTTTTGACACCATTCGTATCTTCCCTTCTGCGATTTTAGTAGATAGCCGGGTGTATGGAAATGCTACTCATTTACATGAGTCCCTGCATTTGACCCAATCGTTTTTGGGGGTTGCCAACGAGCTGGAGGCCTACTGTTTGAATATCCGCTCTGACCCTCGTTTTTTGATGTTAAATTTTCCTTATTTTGCGGACACCGTTGCAGCATTTTTTATTCCGGAGTTTTCAGCTATCCTTGACCGGTTTTATTCCCGTGCGATTAAGAAGGGGCTGACTGTTCCTCAGGAGGTACAGTGGTTTTTAATGCCTTTTGAAGAAGAAACCTTAAAACAGGTTGCCACGGCAATAGAAAATTTAGAGCCGGTGCTCCAAGAAGTATCGCGGCTGAATCGCGAATATCCTTTAAAATCCGCTTATCTGGGGGAGCAGACCCGTGCAAATTCGCTATTATTGGATATTGCTGCGGTAAAAATTCTACCTCTCCCTCCATTGGATCTGGATTCTTCTGTACTGAAAGAAGCATTTACCATTTTAAACATTCAATTCAACAAACTGGACAACACTCGACTGGGTTATCGTATAGATCGCAAACGAGAGGCCATTATGTTAATGACCTATCTTTTGCGATTGAAGGACTCGACAACCCGGTTGAATATTTATTTTCGTTTTTTAAAGCAACGGTTTATTGGCGAGGACGGTAAAGTAAACCTGGTTGTGCCAGAGGAGAAGGATTTTCAAATGTTTGTTGAAGAGAAACGCCGTGAGTTAGAGAAAATGGTAAACTCGCCCAAACTCACGTCAGTAGAAAAAGCGGGCGCTTTAAGGATGCTGAAAAGTATCCCTTCCACTCTCATTGTAGGGAATTAGCAAGAAAATTTTTAAACGCGATAATTACTTGTTCACCAAACAAAGCCACTGTTAGTCACCAGCGGCGGTTTGCCACTAGAGTTTACTGGCTGGAGTGACCAGTGCGGGACCTTTGACATGGTCTTCGAGGGTTTCTGCTTGAACCTTATCCTGCAACTTCATCAAGGCATCGATTACCATTTCGGGTCTTGGCGGACATCCTGGAATATAAACGTCAACCGGAATGAGAGTATCAATTCCCATCACGGTGGAGTAGTTATCATAGAACCCGCCAGATACTGTACATACCCCATAGGCAACTACCCATTTTGGTTCAGTCATCTGGTTATATACCTTAACCAGGATTGGGGCCTGTTTAT